>JAGHSJ010000136.1 GCA_018065935.1 Candidatus Kurthia equi | reverse complement strand
AAACAGGTATTTAGTTCGTTTATTTTAAATAATTACAATTCAAAAAACTATACTCTATAGTTAATTATTGTTACTATACTCTGGAGTATAGTTTTAAGGAGGATTTTTATGAAGAAGATTAGTGTTGTTGGAGCAGGTCCTGGGGGATTAACTTCCGCTATGTTACTAGCAAATGCAGGTTATGATGTTACTGTGTTTGAAAAAGAAGATGTAGTAGGTGGAAGAACAAGCCCGATACATATGGGAAATTTCACTTTTGATAGAGGACCTACATTTGTTAATATGATTTACTTAATCAAAGAAATATTTGAGTTAACAGGAAGAAAATTAAGTGATTATATGGAATTAATTGAACTCTCTCCTTTGTATGAACTGGTATATAACGATAAGCGTCTAACTGTAAGCTCTGATTATGAAGAAATGGTTGAAAATATAGAGGCTGTTTTCCCAGGGAATCGTGATGGCTATAAGCGCTATTTAAAAGAAACGCATAAAAAGTTAGAGGCATTATCACCTTTATTACAACGTAAAATGGATAGTATTACAGATTTATTATCTCCAGATGCGATTAAAGCACTCCCAGAGTTGGAAATTGGTAAGTCTTTAATGGATAAGCTATCCGAATATTTTATCCAAGAAGAATTGCAACTAGCCTTTACTTTCCAATCAAAATATTTAGGAATGTCACCGTGGACTTGTCCAGGCGCTTTTTCAATCCTATCGTATATTGAACAAGCGTATGGTGTATTCCATATTAAAGGTGGGGTTCATCAATTAACACAGGCAATGGCGAAAGTACTTGAAGAAATGGGGGTGAAAATTCATCTAAATTCTCCTGTTGCTGAATTAGTGCGTCATAATAAACGTATTGAGGCCATTAAGCTGGAAAACGGCGAAATGCATTACTGTGATGATGCGATTATCAATGCAGACTTCGGTTATGCGATGAACCATCTATTAAAGGATGATAAGCGTAAAAAATGGACGCCTAAAAAAGTCGCTAGTAAAAAATATTCTTGCTCAACATTTATGCTTTATTTAGGGCTTGATACGCAATATGATTTGCAACACCATACGATTCTATTTGCTGAAGACTATCGTAAAAATATGGAAGAAATTTCAGAAACGAAGGTACTTTCAGAGGATATGTCTATTTATGTTCAAAATCCAGTAGTGTCCGATGATACACTTGCACCAAAAGGACAATCAACATTATATGTTCTTGCACCTGTCCCAAATAACTTTAGTGGAATTGATTGGCCAATTGTTGAAAAACAATATCGTGCTGCGATTATCAAAACATTAGAAAAACAGTTAGGTCTAGAAAACTTAGAGGATCATATTGTGGAAGAAATGATGTTTTCACCGCTTGATTGGGAACAGAAAATGAATGTGTATAAAGGAGCAATTTTTAATCTAGGGCATCAATTATCTCAAATGATGACATTTAGACCTCATAATAAATTAACACCTTATGAAAATTGCTGGTTAGTTGGTGGAGGAACACACCCAGGTAGTGGTCTGCCAATTATTTTAGAATCCGCACGTATTTCAGCTAATATGATTTTAAAACGAGACAATAAACCGACATATGCCATTCAGCCATTACCAAAGGAATTGAATTACTCGATAAGTGATTTTGATTATGCGTCAAATAATATTTAAACTCTATATCGTTTGGTTTATTATAGGCGTAATTCTGGTATCCTTTGATTTGATTCCTAGTTGGTTGGAATGGGCAAATAGTGTATTTCTTATTCTTGCAGGTTTGGTTGCATTGCTTTATGCCACTGAGACATTCGGCTTATTTAAAGGGCTAACGCTGAGTATATTGGTTGGTGTAACTACATTTTTTGTAGAAGGGTTTAGTGCCAAGTACGATGTATTCTTCGGAAATTACGATTATACTGACCGATTTCCGCCGTTACTTTTTGGCGTCCCAATTGGCATAGGTTTTGCTTGGATTGTCATGATAATGGCTGGACATGCCCTTGTAGCAAACATAAAAAATCGCTGGTTCGCCATTTTAATTGCCGCTTCATATGTGGTGGTTCTTGATTTATTGCTTGATCCGGTTGCATTTGTCGCAAAGGAGTATTGGATTTGGGCTAGTTCAAGTACTTACTATGGTATACCATGGACCAATTTTATGGGCTGGTTCATTATTGCTTTTGTTTGGCAATTTATTTTAAGTTTCTTTTCTTCAACAACTGCTCCTTTGGCAGCAAAACACGCGATTATTGTCTTTTATACGATTGTTATCCTATTTGCTGTAATCGCACTTGTTCATGCCTTATATCTTGCGCTATTTGTTGCCATAATTGGCTTTATCATCGTTGAGGGAATGCGGAGGTGGCGTTATGAAAAAGAATAAGCTTGTATCCGCTCTATTCCATGTCGGTCAATATACACTTGTCAGGCGAATGTTTGGCAAGTTTACAGTAAAAGCGATTCATGTGGATGAACCTGTTACTATTATTGTTAATCATAGTAATTTTTACGATAGCCTCGTTTTGTTTGAATTGCAGAAAAAAGGCTATTTATCCAAAAATACAGTAGCTATGATTAATAAAAAGGGAGCAGAACAATTTCCTTTATTTAAAGGGATTGGTACTGTGCCAGTTTCTAGTCCGATGAAGCTATCTGAGTTTAAAGCCATTTTACAGGTCATGAAATCAAACAATCTTTTAGTATTTCCACAGGGAAGAGAATTTCATTTAGAACAGCGCCCAGTAAAGATAGAGCCTGGCGTAATTTCCTTACTAAATAAAAATCCACAGCATGGCCTTCTATTTGTTTCCTTGTACTATTCCTATGGGGAAGGTATTCGAGGGGAGATTGCTTCAAGTATGCACTATGTATCGGGGAGAAGTCGGCCGATAGAAAATCTACAGCGCTTTATCGAAGGAACGATGGAGCAACAGCTCGATGAATTAAAAGAACATGTCGTAACGAATCAATTTGAAGGATATCAGCGCCTATGGTGATACTTTTGATTGTATGTCCTTTCGTCCTAGGCGTTTTTTGGATTGCATGGAATAGTCGCCAATTACCCATTTTGAGTGATGAAGGCGATGGCGCAGCCTTCATAAGTGTGCTTATTCCACTAAGAAATGAACAACAACAGGTGACAAACTTAGTTACCTGTTTAAAAAAAAGCCACTATGAACGAGTGGAATACATACTTTATGATGATGACTCCACCGATCAAACGGCTTCATGCATTAAAAAACAAATAACAGGGGACAAAAGATTCCAATTACTTTCTGGAAAAGGCTTACCAGAAGGGTGGAAAGGCAAGCCACATGCCTGCCAACAACTAGCTTGTGCCGCAACAGGTGATCTCTTACTTTGGCTAGATGCAGATGTTCGAATTTCACCTCAAACTATTGGAAAAGTGGCTGTTACAATGGAAAAACATCAACTAGACGCTTTATCTGGCTTTCCACGTTTCATCCATTCCAATTGGCTAGAAAGTGTATTGACGCCTTTATTGCATTTCTTTATCTTTATGCATTTACCTATTAAAATCGCCAATAATCAGTCCTTCCTAGCAGCGACTGCAGCAAGTGGAGCGTTTATTGCGATTCGTAACTCGACCTATCAGGCGATTGGTGGACATGAAGCAGTTAAAAATGAAGTGATTGAAGATGTGACCTTAATGTATAAAGTAAAGCAGGCGGGCTATCGTGCCTTTCTTTTACAAATTACTGAAGATGTCAGTTGTTCCATGTACAGTAGTGTACATGCGACATGGCAAGGATTTGAAAAGAATTGTTTTAAAGCATTTAAAGAATCCTATGTTGTAGCCATTGCCATCATTATTTTTTACCTTCTGTATTATGTAGCACCACTATTTATAGCAATTTATGCTATCTGGAGTGGGCAATGGATTTTTATCATTCCTTTAGCATGTGTTACGATGCAGCGCATGATTAGCGACATCCATGCGAAACAACTGTCGGGTTATTCATTAGTGATGCCCGTATCTGCAAGTATGTATTGTACCCTACTTATTGTAACAATGTATAAAAGAAAAATGCATAAAAAGACACTTTGGAAGGGACGTGAAGTATGAGAAAGAAAGCGATTATTATTGGTGGTGGTCTTGGTGGCCTTGCGACTGCTTTGACACTGAGTAAACAATATGAAGTGCATATTTTCGAAAAAAATGCCTCACTTGGAGGGAAGATGAAAGTCATTGATATAGATGGCTTTCATTTTGACTTTGGCCCGAATACATTAACAATGCCTCATTATTTTTGGCGTGTGATAGAACCATTTTGTTCTAATCCAAAAGAAAAACTGCCTTTTAGACATATACCGAATGCTACGCATCATCAAATAGGTGCTCATGAAGTCGTATTTACGATAGACGAAGCAGAGATGAAAGCCCAGCTGCGTAAAATGGATGAACAAAGTGCTGAAAATTATCCTGCCTTTTTAATGGAAATCAAACGCTTATTCCGTTTAAGTGAAGAAACTTTTTTAAGAAAGACATTCTTTAAAAAAAGTGATTATCTTTCCTTGCAATTAGCGGGGGATTTGCTAAAAGCTCATCCATTCCAAACCTTGCATACATTTTTAGAAACGTATTTTCCTCATCCTGAAGTTCAAAAGTTGTTTGAGAGATTTGCTACATATATTGGCTCATCTCCTTATGCTACACCGGCTACCTTCGCGATGATTGCTTACTTTGAGCTAGTAGAAGGAACGTATTATCTACCTGGAGGAGCGACCAAAATAGCCGAAGTGTTTACAGAATTACTACACCAACAAAATGTGCATATCCATACAACGGAAGCAGTAGAACAATTGGCGACTGACGGTGAAAAAATCATAGGGTGTCAAACTACAAAGGGGCTTTATTTTGCAGACATATTTATATGTAATGGCGATTATGATTTGTTTCAGCCACTGCTCGGTCGAAGAGTACCGTATCATGAATTATCAACATCTGGCTATGTCGAACTCATTGGTCTGAAACAACCTGTGCCACTCCATCATCATAATGTATGGTTTAGCTCCAATTATAAACAAGAATTCACTGCATTACGTAAGGGCCACTATGCACCAGAGCCAACTGTCTATAGTTGTTATCCCTATGCATCAGATACGAGTCATCCTCCTGCATTATTTGTATTAATTAATGCACCAAATGCAACTGCTTCGGATGAACAACAAAGTATACATGTGACAAAGGCATTAGAAAAATGGGGTATTCCATTGGAGGACATCGTTTTACGCAAAAAACTACCTCCAAGTTATATTGAACAAAATTTTTCTGTGCGTAATGGAGCCATCTATGGGCAAGCGTCTAATAGCTTAAAATCGAGTTTTATGCGGCCTGCGAATCGTGATAAAAAATATAGTAATCTATATTATGTCGGGGGAACCGTTCATCCAGGTGGGGGATCGCCAATCGTTGTCAAAGGTGGATATCATGTAGCTAAACGAATTCTAGCAGAAATAAAGTAGAAGAACATACGGATGAAGCACTAGATTCCATAAGTGCTTCATCTTTTTTAATTATCCTTACTATATGTACAACCAGAAACAACTGTTAAAAATGAAAGCCAAAAGAAAAACCCTAGCCAACAAAGCTAGAGTTTCTACTATATTAAATCATATAAATTGTGATGTATCTTGTGTACGTACTTTACAATTTTCTACTTTTGAAAACTACGGCTAGTATGAACAGATGTTATCATGTGAGCATACCAATAACGGCTACCGAATTGTTTAAAAAGTGAGCAAGCATACTATACCAAATAGAGCCGGTGCGTACATAGACAAATGTGATAATGGAGCTGATGATTAAGAAGGTGCCGATAGCAAAGAGGCCCTCTAAATTTATTCCATTCACTAATTCCGTTATTACATGCATACCAGCAAAAGTAATTATGGCAAGAACGACACGGAAATAAAACATCTTCGTTTTAATCGGTGGTACTTTACCAATTAGTATACGTCTAAACAGTAATTCCTCCATTAGTGGAGCTGCTATTAATGTTGATACAACGATAAACAAAAAGGTATCTGGATTTTGAATCATATCTTCAATGGCTTTTTGATTAGCACTAACATCTGTTTCGCCAAGTATTAAATTTTGAATATTTCCAAGAATGATTTGTAAAATCAAAATAACAACTGTACTTGTAACAGCAATTTTAATTCCCTTTGATGGGGAAGCCGGTTGTACAGACGAAATATTTCGTTGACGTTTGTTAACCCACCAGTAAACAAGTACAAAAAAGAGTACAATCAATATGGTTGAAATCATTGTAAAAAGTGTAGGCTGTGTTTTGTTAATTAGTCCTATACCTTGCAGTAAGGAATAAATAAAGAAAACGACAACTACTGTTAAAATAGCTAGTAGTAATTGAACAATTGGTTTTTTAGGGGGGTTAACTGTGTTTTGCATAGCATACGGCTTGTTTTTTCTCCTAAATGGATTTCTCATCGGGTAATTCCTCTCTATATGTCGATATGTATTACTGAAAAATACTATATAGTTTCATTATACCAACAATTCATGAAAAGGTATAAGAAGCACCTCATTATATGCCATTTTAAATAAATTTTAGTAAACGAATTAGTTTTAAAAAACGCAGCAAAATGGAAAATGAATCTTTTTCACGCCGCTGTAATACGCTGCTTACATTTAAAATAGGGAAAGCGTTCGTTTAAGGAGAAAACTAAAAAACTATATCGAAAAATCATTTCTTTTTAGTTGAAAAAATGCCAGCTTTTTAAGTTTTAAGTGAAATTCATGTATTTTCTAAAAGGACATATTATAAAGGGAAAATTACAAGACATCCTTTTATAACGGGGTGACAAATCATGCAAATAACTTGTCTCATCTGATGTGATTTTTCTTGTGATTTTGTGAATAAATTAAGTCTAAAAGTAAGAGATTTTTTAAATTTGAAAATTCCTTATTTTTTACCTACTCTAATTAGGGTACTATAGAAGATGTACATACAAGAAGGAGGAAATTAGAGTGGCAAAAATGTTATACAAACTAGGTTTTTGGGCTTCAAATCATGCTAAAACCGTTATATTTTCTGCAATTGGTTTATTCTTAGCTGTTGCCATTGCAACGGTTGTATTATGGTTTGATTTTGATGATGATATGTCGATTCCAGGCACATCAGCTCAAAATACCGTTGAAATGCTTGAAAAAGACTTCCCAGAAGTAGGGAAAGCCGGTGCTCAAATACAAATTGTCTTTAAAGCACCAAAAGGGAAAACACTTCTAGAACCAGAGATGCAACAAGATATTGCAAAACTTGTGAAGAAGGTAGAAAAATTAAAAGGTGTCGAAACCGTTTATACACCTGACATGTTGAAAAATTATAACGAAAAACAAAATATTGGCTATGCGATGGCCATGTATGATAAACCATCAAAGGAAATTACCTTTGATCAAGTAGATGATTTGCGTGCATTATTGTCAACAACAGAGGATAAAGGGATTCAAACAGAGCTGTACTCAGCTGAAACAGAAATTTATCCAATAGATCTGCATTACTCAACCGAAGTAATGGGTGTTGCCATTGCGTTCATTATTTTATTCTTTACATTTGGTTCGCTGATTCTTGCTGGAATGTCAATTGTTACAGCAGGTACAGGATTAAGCCTGGGCTTACTCGGTATTTTATTGGCGACAAATTTTGCATCTATTTCGTTCGTCTGCCTATCGCTTGCAGCAATGCTTGGTTTAGCGGTCGGAATTGATTATGCATTGTTTATTATTTCTCGTTTCCGTCAAGAATTTGCCAAAGGCTATTCTGTGAAGCAGTCGATTGCTATTGCGACAGGTACGGCAGGGACAGCAGTTGTATTTGCTGGGATTACGGTAATTATCGCTTTAGTATTCTTATCAATTCCGAAAATCCCATTCCTATCAATGATGGGTTATACAGCAGCCGTCACGGTATTTTTAGCGATTTTAGTCGCAATTATCGTTGTACCAGCTGTTTTAGCGTTACTTGGTCACAAAATTACACCACCTGTTGACCGTAAACGTAACAATCTTGAAAAATTCACCGATCGCGTGAAATTATCAGGTCGCTTTATGACGGGCTGGGCAAAAGCATTAAATAAAATGCCTGTAGCCTTTGCATTAGGTGGCATTATCGTACTTGGTATTATCGCGAGCCCATTAGCACATATGGAACTTGGTTTACCTGACGATAGCTTTTATGAAGAAGGCACTGACCAACGTGATTCATATGATTTATTGAAAGAAGCATATGGAGAAGGGTATCATGCATCTCTTGTAGTTGTTGCAGAAGCGACTGAGAAAAATGGAGAAGTCCTTTCTAAACTAGAGGCCTTGCAAAAAGACCTATCGGAAATGAAAAACGTTGATTATATTACGAATGTCATTCCAAAAAAATCTGGGGATATGGCCGTTATTACGCTAAATCCCAAAACAGGGCCTAATGCGGAAGAAACAATTGATCTAGTCCACGATATTCGTAATGCTGATTTTGAAGGTATGAAATTAAATGTAACAGGTACGACTGCAATGAATATTGATATATCTGAGAAATTATCAGATGCGATTCCGGTTTTTGCCTCAATCATTGTAGGCTTAGCCTTTATTATCTTTATGATTGTTTTCCGTTCGATATTAGTCCCATTAAAAGCAGTGCTAGGTTTTGTGCTATCACTTGCGGCAACACTTGGTTTTGTCACTTGGGTCATTCAAGATGGTAATTTCTATGAAATTTTCGGATTTGCTACATCAAGTCCAATTTTAAACTTCCTGCCAATTTTAACGATTGGTATACTCTTCGGATTAGCAATGGATTATGAGGTATTCCTTGTAAGTCGAATGAGGGAAGAGTTTACGCATTCAGGTAACGCTCGAAAAGCGGTGTTAGCGGGTATTCGTGATAGTGGTGGAGTAGTAACTGCTGCTGGTTTGATAATGCTAGCAGTATTTACAGGATTTATGATGGCACCAGACCCAATGACCAAAGTTATCGGTTTAGCTTTAACATTTGGTGTATTATTTGATGCATTTATCGTGCGTTTAATGATTGTACCAGCTGTTATGATTTTATTAGGCAAGGCCGCATGGTATATGCCGAAATGGTTAGATAAGATTCTTCCAAATATTGATATTGAAGGCGAATCCATTATGAAAGAACTTGAAAAAGAGAAAAATAGCAAAGAAAAATAGGTAAATCCATCCCCATTAGCTTAAAGCTAATGGGGATTTTTTTATGAAAGACAACTTTTATATGGAATGTATCCAATAGCATAGTAGATTTCCTTCAATCCATGCCTATAGACATGGATTTGCTTGAATCCGTTTAATAAGGTGTAAAGCAGTGAATAAATAACTACGAAACATCAACGGGAGGGAAATAGATGCCTGAAATCGTGAATGCATATTCTAATTTTTTCTTTCCATTATTAATTAACCATTTATCTTATAAACAGCTCCTAGAGAAATTAGAAGAAGCTAATTATAAACTTTATGATGTGGATAGTGCTCCATCTGTTGATTATGGAGATGGTTTGGCAGATGACTATGAGCACTTACGTAATTATTTCATGCCAAATGTAGAACATAAATTATTGGATAACGATCCGAATGGCGAGAGCTTTTTACGTTTTACCAAACAGCATGATTTAGCTTGCACACTGACTGTAGACAACCAAGAACATCCTTTTAAACTCATTAATTTAGAAGTCATTGTTTGTCCTTTTTCACTGGTCTTTCTTCTGATACGCACGAAACATAGTGAAGAAGCGACGAAGGAGCAGGCGGAAAATTTCATTCAAGCCTTTCGAACATTACAAAAGAAGCAAAAATTCCAATTGGATAAACAGGCGAATGAAACGTATGAAACGACGGAAGCGTTTTTACAGAAAGTATTAATAGCTGATTTACCAACACTATTTCGAAAGAAAAAAGGTGAAAAATATACGAATAGCTTTTCTAATTTTCAAGATAAGAAATTAATCGCCAGTAATTTCATTACATTTTATGAAGCGCATGAAGCAGAAACGCTTTTTTATCTAAATGAAGGGCATGGCACACATAAATATGATGAATTAGTCAAACCGTATATATCTAAAAATTATATCGAACGCTATTTAGATGAACATGTATTGGAGAGGTATGATGACCATATCAACTATATTCAAGCAGAGGAAACAGGAACAATTACGACTTATTTTCCAGTAGCAGGCGATTCATGGAAGTTTTTCAAGCGTTATTATAATAGCTCGTTTTTCTATCAGTTACTCATTCATTATTTTCAAAATATTACCTTGCTCACTTTAGCGAATGAATATGCCAATGTAAAATGGAAAAAGGACCAATCCTATGTCCGAGAATTAATGAAGAAAATTTCATTATTCGATGCGCGGTATCATTTTGCGGAGCTTTCAACATACAAAGAAGAGAATGAACTAACGGAGTTTTTACAAAAATCCTTTGGTATTACTAAAAAATACGAGGAAACAATTCATTCACTGAATCAACTCTTTACCAATCAAGAGCAGTTAGCGGATTTAAAGCAAAACAATTTGCTGTTTTTCCTAACGATGTCTTCTGTGATTACAGGTGTATTTGGAATGAATCTGATTGTGGATCGCTGGAAAAATGGCATATCCATGAAAGAGGTTACCAGCTACACTGGAATAGAATCCTTTATCTTTATCGTCACAGCCATCAGTATTATTGCGGCTTTATTATTAACAGGACAAAGACTGTACGAATTAGTCGTTGAACAGTGGCGAAGAATCAAGAAGAGTAAAATGAAGTGAATTGTAGAAGATAGGACAGTCATCGATAGAATGACTGCTCCTATCTTTATTTTTGTGGAGACCACGCATAAATGATTATTTCTATGATACGATAGTAACAATGCAAGTGTTAGAACTGTACGAATAGGAGCAAAAAAATGAAATCATATTTCCAAAGCTACCCAGAATTTTTAGCAAGCGGGGGCTCACACAAAACATCAACAATTAAACCGACGCAATTATTACCGGCAATTGTCGCGAATATGGCACGTCTAAATAAAGAATTCACGTTAAATGTAAATGGACGTTTACCCAAAAATATGGATGGCATGCTAGTAGATGCCTTTGAACAATCGCATTTACAGCAACCCTTTTATACGCAGCATTGTGAATATCGAAGCTATCGCTATGGTAGTGTATCGAAGAACCGTATTCGTATCGACTTTACAATTCAATATCGTATGAATCGTAGCCATGAAAAATGGATGGTAGAAGAAATGAATCAGATTTTAGCGGATAGTATTCGTCCGAATATGACAACACTCGAAAAAGTCGTAGCCGTGCATGATTATATTGCACGTACATTCACCTATGATTTAAATACAGCGGGTTCACCATATGCAGTCTATACCTTTATGAAGGAAAAGCATGGTGTCTGTATGGCCTATGCTTTATTATTCGAGAAAATGATGGAGCTACTTGAAATTCCATGCTATTACGTTATCGGTCAAGCAGTTGGTGAAGGCGATGCGGGACATGCATGGAATATGGTTGAGATTGATGGGGAATGGTATCATGTCGATGTAACATGGGATGATCTAAGTTCAAAATCCAAAAACCATGAAATTCGTTACCGTTATTTCCTTGTTTCGGATGAAAAAATGAAGCGCGATCATACATGGAATTTGAGAGATTATCCGCCTTGTACGAGCGAGCGTTTTGCTTCGCTTCATGCGCTCTATGATGTATGTATTGTCGGGAATTTTTTATATTACCCACATCAAAAAACGGTATTACTCTACGCACTTGATATGTCAAAATCACATTTACAGCCAGATAAATTACTTGATACACGCGTTCAAATGGTTAAATATTTAGATGGCATGTTGTATTTCAGTAATTACTCGAACAAAGGGTATTTATGTTGTTATGATTTAGTAACAAAGGAAGTACGTGAATTAAAAGAGCTACAAGTGATGTCGATTCAGTCATGTGAAGCTGGACTTGAAGTGACGTATAAAGATGAGACAACGGAGCTCATCGAAAAAGCTATGGAAGAAATCGAAGCAGTTGAAGGAACGGATGAATTTGCAGAGGTGGCAACAATAGAGGCAACACAAAAAATCCCTTTTATTCATTTTGATCAAACATGGATGGCGAGTATGGAACAAACAAATCCAGGAACCACTATATGCTTTACGGATAATGAGGGTGTAGAACTATTCTTAAACTGTAGCCAGCCACAACTGACGGTCGATTTATTTATTGATAAAGGATTACATCTACATCTAACGACAAAACGAAAAGCATTTACATTGGAACAACCTGCGATATTGAAACTTCCGATACGTTTATTGCCTGCTTTTAAAGGACAACTATTTACGCGAATGCCTTCAGGTGCGTTAGTCGAAGCACAATACAAAGAAATAGATGATTTACTATATATTCAACTAGTGAGCAGTACCGAGTTCATTTTTTAATTCATATGCGTAGAGAATATGAAAGTGCATAAAATTAATTGAAGAGGTTGGGGCATAAAGTATAGAAATAACAAATTTTCTGAGAAACAAAAAAGAGGCTGGGACATACGTGTAAAAACAGCATCTCATATGAGCATAAGAAAAACCGGAATCGCGCTTTAGGGCGGTTCCGGTTTTTCCTTGCGAACTCTAAAAAAGGAAAATGAGATGTTTTGTCCCAGCCTCTTTTTTTCTAACTTTAAAAGACAGAGGAAGATGTAAAAAGCAAAAATGTTAGTATGCCTGTTTCCCCATAAAGGAGAAAACTGCATACTAACATTTTTTAAATTCATGTATTAAAGGCGTTTAAAACCTGTTAAATGTTGTTTCCAGTAGCTATTGTATATATTGTCGATTTGAACATGATCACCTGATGCACTTACCATATTACCACCGCCAATATAGAACCCTACATGAGAAATACCTGATTTATACGTACCAGAAAAGAAAACTAAGTCCCCATATTTTGGTGAACTTACAGAGACGCCTAAACTATAATAATTAGCAGCAGATGAGCGACCAACTCCTTTTCCAGCTTGGTTTAGGCTATAGTATACGAGACCTGAGCAATCAAAACCCTGGCTTGGTGAATTACCGCCAGAAACATATGGTGTGCCAATTTGATTTAATGCTACTTTTACTGCACTTACTGAATTTGAAGAAGGTGTCGTAGGATAAGTTTTAGCAGTTACGCTTGGTTGTACAGCTGCGCTTGTTTTTATTACTTTTCTACTTGTTGCTACACTCGAACCTGTCACTTTTAATTGTTGTTTAGGGTAAATCAATGTCGAATTCAACCCATTGATATTCATTAAGTTGGTATAAGATGTTCCATGATCAGAAGCAATCCCGCTCAATGTATCACCTTGTTTGACTTCATAAACACCTGAAGTGTTTGAAGTAGCTGAATAGGCAGAAGATGATGATGATTCAGAAGTAGATACTTTTAATTGTTGATTAATGGATAAATCCGTTGATTTCAAATTATTTGTTTTCATTAATTCCTGATAGGTTGTTTGGTATTTGGAAGCGATGCTACTAAGGGTATCACCTGACTTGACAATGTATGTATGATTACTTGGAGTGCGTACGGGACTTTGTTTTGTCGTATTCTTAGCGGAAGTTTGAGCATAATGTAAAGCTTTTTGTTGCAATTGTTTTTCAACAACAGCGTTGGATGAACTGCCATCATCAGCCATAGCGCTTGCTTGAAATCCTCCAGAAAGTGTAGTAGCTACTATAGTCGTACCTAAGGTTAAAGATGCAATTAATGATTTCTTTTTCATAATCAATCTCCTAACTCTTTCATTTTTTATAAGTTTATTGTACATCTGTAACATAACAGT
>JAGHSJ010000039.1 GCA_018065935.1 Candidatus Kurthia equi | reverse complement strand
ATATAGAAGATATTTCATAAAATGGATTTTTGCGAAGGGTTCGTCAGTAAGGGGAATATGGGAGGAATTTATATCATCCGAAGAAAAATAATAGCAGCCATAGTAAGTAGCCTATTTATCGCATTATTAACACTGTTCGATGGGTATTCTGAAAATTTATTTTTTAATAGTCTTTTTTTAAATTTATTAGTTGCCATCGTTTTTGGTGTGCTCCTCTCTTTTTGTATTGATTGGTTTTGTGGAAGGGTATTTAAAACAATTTATTTACGTGAAGGCGTATCATTTGTGTTACATACATGTGCAGGTTTAGCGTTTATGGGAATTGGTGCACTTTCAGCCATGCTTTTTTTCCTTGTTGATCGTTTATTAAAACCGCTGAAAATTAGTTGGCTAGCAGTCATTATTGCATTAGTTATGGTTGCCATTTTATTTATCTACCTTATAAATAAATAATTAGCTAGTAAGTTCCTTTACAAAAAGACAGATTATTAGAAGTAAAAGATAAGAATCGGTTAAGCATTCGATTCTTGTCTTTTTTATTCTCAGATAACCTCATGCGTTTTCTTATCAAATTTCCTTTGTCTGTAAATGCCAAATTGTAAAATAAGTAATGCAAAAAAGATGATACATGCTGCAAATAGGAGAGCGGCGTTATAGCTGGCGAAATAATAAACAATCCGAGCAGCGAGAATCGGACCAATAATTTGACCCAAGGCATAAAAGGAAGTGAGGACGGAAACAACACTCCCACTTTGCTTTGGATACAGTTGTCGGCCATAGCCTGTCGACATAGCGACTAATCCTACAAATGTGGAGCCGAACAATAGCGCTGACAGGGTAACAGTAAACACATTCATTGAAATGACAGGTAATACTAACCCGATGATTTGGAGAATATAAGCTAATCGTATAATAGTAATTGCTTTAAAAGTAGTCATTAACCACATCCATAGGGGAGCAGATGGGATTGCCCCCAATCCTACAATGACCCAACTAAAGCCTGCGTATGGTCGAAGCAAAGGAATTTCATACACAATATCGACGAGGAAAGTACCAGTGATAATATAACCCATTCCTTCTAATCCATAAGCTAATGTAAGCCAAATCATAAACCCTTTCATCACTTTTTGTTGCTCGTGAGCAGCGCGATGTGGCTGTGCTTTTAATTTTCGCCAAAAAAAGAGGGTGATTGACATAAAAATAACCGAGATAATCGTTAATCCAAAGTAGGCTGTGTGCCAGTCATGTAATTGAACGAAGTAGGGGACACAAAGTCCAGAAATTAAAATACCAAGGCCAATCCCACTAAATGTGTAACCTGACCATTTGCCAAGCTGATGATTGGCTAAGTAATCCATTAACATACTTGAAGTAAGGACAAAAATAAATCCACCTGTTATCCCACTAAGGATACGTAATAAGAACCAAATAATGAAGGTAGTTGTCATTCCCATTCCTAAAAGAGAGAGGATACAGAGGGCCACGTTAAACCCGAGGACGACTTTTTGGTTTTTGACAACGCGACCTGCCCATAAAGCCCCAATTAAATAACCTATATAGTTGCCAGTTGCAATCCAACTACCTGTTTGAACAGAGAGACCTTCAGCTTGCCTTAAAAAAGGAAGCATCGGTGTAAATGAAAAACGACCAATGCCCATGGCAATTGCCAGAAACAATATTGCACCAACGATAATACCAATATGTCTTTTGTTCAATCAAACATCCCCTTAAATTGAAAAAAATGGAATAAATCTAATGATAAATACTACTATAACTAATAAATGCGCAGAATACTACCGAATAATTCGTTTTTTAGGCTGTATATGGTGGTATAATAATTTGTAAGGGAGTTGATTATTAATATGAGATACCATCAAGGTCAAATGCAAAAATTAGTAAACCAAGAGCCACAACTTAAAAAGGAATTAAATGAAATTAAATCATCTATGTCCCTTGAAAATGAATACGCATTAAAAGCTTTATACCATGCTGCAGTAAAAGATGGCGGATATTTCCAACAGTTATATCAAGAGCTAGATGTAGAATTCATCAAACATACACCAAAACATCCACCTAAAAAGAGTAAATACTAATCTTTCTATTGGAGTGAATGTAAAAAGAACACCTTTCATTAAACATACGTCTTGTTGTAGATGGCGTATGCTTTGAAAGGTGTTTTTTCTTTGGTTCTATAATATTTGTTGGGGTTTTCAAACAATACCACCTCTGCTCGACGCTTTCCGCAGGCCACGCTTCAACTCATTCTTGCCGTCTAAAGACGACAAGAAGTGGAGTGATTTGAAAATCCAAATCACTCCACCCCAACATTTGACGTAGAACCTTTTCTTTTAACTAAATGATGTCCTACTGATTCTTTCATTTTTATCTTCTGAAAAAATCAGCAAGGAGGGCAGTTGCATCGTTTGTTTGTTGTTCAAAATAATTCATTTTACTAAAAAAACTATGGATTAATCCAGGAAGAATAAAGTGCTCTGCAACAACTCCAGCTTGTTCTAGTTCATTAATATATTCAATTCCTTCATCATTGAGCACATCATATTCAGCAGCCACTATAATTGTTTCGGGTAAAAGTTCTTTCTGCGTAAAAAGTTTAGGTGAAATATATGGATGCTGAAGCTGTTCGTTCTTTTGTACATAATGTTCATAATACTGATGCATTTCGTCAGCATCTAAACCTAAACCATGACCAAATTCCTCATAGCTTGGATAGATTTTCGTCGCATCTAGTGCGGGGTAAATCAGTAGCTGTTTGTGAATTTTGGGTCCATTTTCCTCAAGGGCTCTAACCGCTACTGCAGCAGCTAAATTTCCTCCAGCACTATCACCAGCTACGCCTACTTTAGTGGAATCAATCGGGAGCTGTAAATGATTTTCAACAGCCCATAAAAATCCTTCATATGCATCATTTTGAGGAATAGGATAAGGATGTTCAGGTGCTAGACGATAATCAATAGAAATGACTATAGCTTCACTATGCATCGCTAAATACTGGCACCCGCCATCCATATAATCTAAATCACCAATTACCCATCCACCACCATGATAATAAATGATTAAAGGTAATTTCTGCTTCGTTGTAACTGGTAAATAGATACGTGTAGCAATCGTTACGCCATCAGAAGCCATAAATGAGGCGTTGATTATTTTGTCAATTTGTGGTAATCGGATTTTTCGTTGTTTTGGCAAGGTGCGATCAATGCCCACTAAGCCATCGTGATAAGTAAAAATTTCTGTGTTGCTGTAATCGTTTATAAAGTTTTTTGATTGCTGTAATAAGTTGAAATTTGTCATATGTTTCGCACCTCCGCTGTTATTAATTGAAATTATATCACATACTTAATTATTCCGATAGTATTGGTTGGTATTAACTTTTTTAAGCTGTTATTTTATTTTCATCACACTCTTTTAAAAAAATCCACTCAGATCGCAAGAATACGATCTGGTTATATTTGAGAGGATTTTAAATAAAAGAGGTGTAAGTTCAAAGAGATAAGCTATTTAACGAGATGGCTAATTGCTTTAAACTCGTCGCCTTGTGCTATCTCTACTAATTCAAATAATGCCATTTCAACACTTGTGAGAGGTATTTTTTCTTGCATGAAGCGAGTGAGTGCTAATTCTTTATTATCAAGTGTGCGCGAGTCAATCGCGTCTGAAACAATTTCGACTTGGAAGCCAGCGTTTTTTAAATCCATCGCCGTTTGATAAACGCAAATATGTGCTTCAATGCCACATAATAGGATTTTTTTCTTATTTGATTCGATGAGAGCACGTTTAAATTCGTCCGAACGCCATGCACTAAATGTGATTTTTTCAATTGGCTGTCCTTCTATCTCTGCTGCAATCGATTCAACTGTAGGTCCTAAACCTTTTGGATATTGTTCTAACCACAGAACAGGAAGGTTTAAAATATTTGCACCTTTAATCAGCTGTTCAATATGCAAAATCGTTTGTTCACTTGAATTCATTAAAGTGGCTAATTTGCCCTGTATATCAATTACGACAACCGCCGTTTTTTCACGTTCCATAAAATTGCCCCCTTTGCTTCTTATATAACTATCCTAGCTTAAATTTAATTGCCTAGCAAAAAATAACATAAGTAATTCTAACGAATATGGGAAATCTTGTTGACTTATTAAGCAAGCAATACTAAAATTAATCCAACAAAACAATTCCTATCAGCTTACTTAGGATTAATTAGAGGAGATGACATTGCATGGAAAATATTATCGATGAGCAGCATTTATCGGTTATAGAAAAAGCAATTAAAGAAATCCAATTTGGAGAAGTACAAATTACGATACAAGACGGCAAAATTGTCCAAATTAATCGGATTGAAAAGCATCGGTTTACAAAAACATCTCAACAAAAACAAAATAAACTGACTATTAAATAAAATCAGAAAATTTTATAAAAAATATAATGAAGCTGACTAGAAAACTAGAGGCTCCTTATTTACTACGTGTTTTTTCATGTGTAAATAGGAGCCTCTTTGTCTATAAATAGGGGGGAAAAGATATGTCAAAAGTGTATATCGTCGGCGCTGGACCGGGAGATAAGGATTTGATTACGGTAAAAGGGCTACGCACCATTCAGCAAGCAGATGTTATCTTATATGACCGATTAATCAATGAAGAATTACTAGAAGAAGCGAAACCACAAGCAGAGTTGGTGTTTTGTGGAAAGCTTCCGGGAAAGCATGCAATGATTCAACAACAAATTCATGAACAACTTATATACTACGCGCAACAAGGAAAAACAGTCGTACGTTTAAAAGGTGGCGATCCATTTGTATTTGGAAGAGGTGCTGAAGAAGCAGAGGTACTTGCTCAGCATGGGATTCCATTTGAAATTGTTCCGGGAATTACATCAGGAATTGCAGCAGCAGCTTATGCAGGCATTCCAGTAACTCATCGTGAATTAGGTTCCAGTTTTGCAATTGTCACAGGACATATGCAAGAAGGAAAAGATGACTCGATTAGATGGGAAAGCTTAGCGACAGGAATTGATACCGTTGCAATTTATATGGGGGTACAAAATCTTCCATACATCGTTCACAAGCTAGTAAGTAACGGTCGTGCTGCGACAACACCAGTCGCACTTATTCATTGGGGAACATATGATAAACAACGCACAGTGACAGGTACTTTAGAAACGATTGAATCAATAGTGAAAGAACAGCAAATTGAAAATCCAAGCATTATATTGGTTGGAGAAGTCGTTAAAATACGAGAGAAAATTCAATGGTTTAAAGAGGCTTCATTAACAGTAACTACTTAGGAGGGAATGCGATGCAAGCCATTTTATATGTCGCTCATGGTACACGTGTAAGAGAAGGAGAACAGCAAGCACGACAGTTTATTGAAAAGGTGCAAAAGAAAATTCCAGTAGGTATTCAAGAAATTTCATTTTTAGAAATCTCTGCGCCATCAGTAGAACAAGGTGTAGTCACATGTGTAGGTCGTGGAGCAACAGAAATAATTGTTATGCCCTTACTACTACTTGCTGCGCAACATGCAAAGTCAGACTTACCAGAGATACTAAAAAGAGTACGAGTTACTTATCCGCATATAATTTTCCGATTGGGCACACCAATTGGCATTAATCGCACAATGATTGACGCAGTAGTTGAGCAATTAGCGACAGTTCATTTCCCGCACAAAGCGCAAATTATTTTAATTGGTCGAGGGAGTTCTGATCCAGATATTCAACGTGACTTTGCTGAAATAGCTAGCCGTGTAAAGTTAAGAACAGCTCTACGAAATATAGAAATAGCTTTCTTATACGGTGCAGGTCCACAATTATCAGATGTCATTGAACAAAATCTGGATAGAGAAGATCAACTGATTTTAGTCCCTTATTTACTTTTCACAGGTCTACTAAACAAGGGGTTATTAAAAATACAGGAGCAGTCTTTGCGTGAAGTGGAAATTACACCATTACTTGGTGAAATGACGCATGCAATGCAAGGTTTTGAAGAAAATATTTTGCAAAACCTGCGTCATTTATCAATAAAGGAGGTTGTATAAATGGAGCAGAAAGAAAGTTTGAAAATTTTACGTGAAAAATTAAATGAATTTGTTCCACGAATTCAAGACGGCTCAATACGGATTATCGTACAAGATTCACGAGTTATCCAAATTGAGAAGTCGGAAGAAATTCCTATAAAAAAATAGTCGGGGTGAAGAAATTGACATTAAAAGTCATCAATAGTCCGTTTACGGATAGTCAAATCAAATTATTAAATGAATTATTACCAGGATTAACTCTTCAACAAAAAAATTGGTTGAGTGGTTACTTAGCTGCTGTGCCTACACAAAATGAAGCAGTAGTAGAAGGAATTACTGTCGAAACTGCAACAGAACCAAATAAAACACTGACAGCAACGGTTTTATATGGTTCACAAACAGGGAACGCAAAGTCTCTAGCTGTGCAATTTGCAAATGAATTAACACAAAATAATGTCGAAGTAGAAGTCACTTCTTTAGCAGATTTCCCGACTAAAAAATTAAAAAAAGTAGAGAATTTATTGATTATTACAAGTACGCAAGGTGAAGGTGATGCACCTGATAATGCGAAATCATTTTTAGACTTCCTTCATTCACCACGTGTACCAAACTTAGAGTCATTGAATTACAGTGTGTTGGCATTAGGTGACACATCGTATGATTTATTTTGCCAAACTGGAATTGATTTTGATGAACGATTGGCACAACTTGGAGCGAAGCCAATTACACCACGCGTAAATTGTGATTTGGATTTCCAAGACGACGCAGAGAAATGGTTTACTGAAACACAGCAAGCCTTATTAAAACAAAGTGCAGTAGGTGCAACCATTGCAAAACAATCTACAACTGCATCGCCGACCTCAATCTATTCACGTAAAAATCCTTTTTATGCCGAAGTATTAGAAAAAATCAATTTGAATATGACAGGCTCTAATAAAGCGACATATCATGTGGAATTATCCTTAGAGGGATCAGGCATTCAATTTTCAGCAGGAGATAGTTTAGGCATATTCCCAACGAATAATAAAGAGCTTGTTGACGCAATTTTAAAAGAACTAAATATAGATGAAAATCAAAAAGTTCAATTAAATGGTCAACAAGTTACGATTGGCCATGCTTTAACACATGAACTTGAAATTACGGTACTAACAAAGCCACTTTTTGAAAAATTAGGTGAAACCGAGGTGCCTGATAGCGAATGGCGTGATGGACGTGACTTACTAGATGCCATTAAAGAATATGAATTTAGTATTGATGCACAACAATTAGCTGATTCATTGCGTAAATTGCCGCCACGCCTCTATTCAATTGCAAGTAGCTATGATGCCAACCCAGAAGAAGTCCATTTAACGATTGGTTTAGTTACATACGAAATAGAGGGCCGCAGCTATGAGGGCGTGACAAGTGGTTTAATTGCCAATGAAATAGAAATTGGCGATAAACTACCAATCTTTATTCAAGAAAATGATCACTTCCGTTTACCAGCAGATGAAGAAAAAATCATTATGATTGGTGCGGGAACAGGTGTAGCTCCATTCCGTTCATTCATTGAACAGCGTGAAGAAACAGGTGCAACAGGTGAGAGCTGGTTGTTCTTTGGCGAACAGCATTTTGTGACAGATTTCTTATACCAGCTTGAATGGCAACGTTATTTAAAAGCAGGTGTTTTAAGTAAAATGTCCGTTGCTTTCTCACGTGACCAGGAAGAAAAAATCTATGTACAGCATCGTATTCTAGAACAAGGTCAGGAATTTTATAACTGGATACAACAGGGTGCAACAATTTTCATCTGTGGAGATGAAAAACACATGGCTAAGGATGTAGAAGCAGCCATCTTACAAGTAATTGCACAGTATGGAAATAAATCAGAAGATGAATCACATGACTATTTACAAAACTTAATCCAAGAAAAACGTTATCTACGTGACGTTTATTAATAGGAGGAATGAAAATTGACGAAAAAAATTGTATTGCCTCCACAAGAAGGTACACCGGCAGTGAATGAAGGCATAAAAAAACGCAGTAATTATTTAAGAGGAACATTAGCAGAAGGTATCAAAGATCCAATTTCAGGTGCAATTAGCGCAGATGATCAGAATATTATTAAATTCCATGGTAGCTATATGCAGGATAATCGTGATGAACGTGAAGATCGTGAGCGTAAAAAGTTAGAACCTTCGTATCAATTTATGATTCGTGTAAGAACACCGGGTGGTGCAGCAACGAGTGAACAATGGTTGATGATGGATGAGATGTCGAATAAATATGGTAACGGCACTTTGAAAATTACGACGCGTCAAGCATTCCAATTACATGGATTATTAAAATTCAACGTGAAAACCTATATGCAGGAAATGGATCGAGTGTTATTAGATTCTATCGCAGCATGTGGCGATGTCAATCGAAATGTCATGTGTAATGTCATTCCAACGAAATCTGCCATTCATGAAGAGGTTTATAATTGGTCTGTGAAAGTAAGTGAACATTTATTACCGAAAACAACGGCTTATCATGAAATCTGGTTGGATGGGGAAAAAGTGATTGAATCACCAAAAGTGGAAGAAGAAGTGGAACCAATTTATGGTGAACTTTATTTACCACGTAAATTTAAAATCGGTATTGCGATTCCACCGAGCAATGATACAGATATTTATTCACAAGACATTGGAATGATTGCAATTATTGAAAATGATGAGCTAGTCGGCTTCAATATTTCAGTAGGTGGCGGTATGGGTATGACGCATGGCGACGATGAAACTTACCCGCAGTTAGGACATGTGATTGGTTTCGTTCCTAAGGAGCAGATTTTACTAACAGCAGAAAAAATCCTAACGATTCAACGTGACTTCGGAAATCGTATTGAGCGTAAAAATGCGCGCTTCAAATATACGATTGATCGTTACGGTTTAGATTGGTTTAAAGAAGAATTAAATACACGTCTAGGCTTTGAAGTGGAAGAAGCAAGAGATTTTGAGTTTAAACGTACTGGTGATGAATACGGTTGGGTGAAAGGTGAAAATGGTAACTGGCATTTCACATTATTCATTCAAAATGGTCGTGTAAAAGACTTTGAAGACTATCCGTTAATGACGGGGTTACGAGAAATTGCGAAAGTGCATGATGGTCGTTTCTTTATGACACCGAATCAAAACTTAATTATTGCGGATATTAAGCCAAGTAGTAAACGTAAAATTCAGGCATTGATTACGAAGTATAAATTAACAGATGGCAAACATTATTCTGCCCTACGTCGTAATTCAATTGCTTGTGTATCTTTACCAACATGTGGTCTTGCCATGGCTGAAGCTGAGCGTTATTTGCCGAGTTTGATTACCAAAATCGAGAATTTACTAGAAGAAAATGGCTTGCGTGATGAGGAAATTAGTATTCGTATGTCAGGCTGCCCGAATGGTTGCTCACGTGCAGCAATTGCAGAGATTGGATTTATAGGGAAAGGGCCTGGAAAATATAATATGTACTTAGGCGCTGCTTTTAATGGATCCCGTTTAAATAAAATCTATCGTGAGAGCATTGATGAAGAGACAATTTTAGCTGAACTAGGAAAAATTATTCCTCATTTTGCAAAAGAGCGTGAAGAAGGCGAACATTTCGGCGATTTCGTCATTCGTGCGGGATATGTAGCAGCAACTACCGATGGAACGAATTTTCATGTTAAAGAAACAATTTCGACACAATAAGGATTTTACTTTTTAAGTATAGTTTAAAAGAGTAGACAATGATAAGAATTAAGCAGACAATAAACATATACAAAGATGTAAAATATATTCAGACGAAAAGAGGCCTTTCCATATGTTTGCAAATAAAATTGTAGTGGCTTATAACGATACTGATTTATCCAATGATCTTTTGGATTATGTGCATGGTATTTTAGCATTAAACAGCGAGATCAAATTAGATATCATTTATTCCTATGATGAACCTGTAGGGTTACAATCAGCATTTCACCAAAATTTTGATTCAGATTTGGGTGAGATGGAGGGTGTAGCACAAAAGATTATCTTAAAAGGTGAAGAAAAATTTGCTGATTTACCAAATTCAGTAGAAGGTTATATTTGTAAAGGAAGTCCTGCTACAGCTATTTTGGATCATGCAAAATCTACGGGTGCAGATTTAATCGTTATCGGTAACCGAGGCTTTACAGGCATACGTGAATTTGTATCTAGTGTGAGTAGAACTGTGCAATCAAAAGCACATATTCCAGTACTTATTTTCCCTAAATTCGCTAAAAAAGATTTAGAACAAGAATAGTAAAATTTAAAACTGTATGTCCATTTTAAGTGGATATACAGTTTTTTTCTTCAAAAGCAAAATGTTCAGAAAACTGTAATGGTTTTTTGTGAAGTAGGCAATTATACTAGAGACAGATAAATTGAAAGGATGAGGCATATTTTATGGAAAAATCAATGGAACAGATTTGGACAGGTCGGATTGATGCAAATACCACAGCAGATAATGCACGCTATCATCAAATTATCGAACATCAATCATTAGGTGCCGTCACGGAACAATCCGTACCTACGGTTGGAATTATTGGATTTGAATGTGATGAAGGTGTTAGAAGAAATGGTGGACAAGTAGGCTCTGCAAAGGCACCAAATGAGATTAGGCATGCATTAGCAAATATTCCGTGGCGTGCACCACAACCATCAAAAGTTATTGATTTTGGAAATGTAGTATGTCGAGATGGCAGGCTTGAACAGGCCCAAGAGGAGCTTGGAGAAGCAGTTCATACGCTTATTCAAGCTAATAATCGTGTCGTCGTATTAGGAGGCGGTCACGAAACGCTATATGGGCACTATTTAGGTGTAAGAAAAGCCTATGGTAAAAATAAACGTATTGGTCTATTAAATATAGATGCTCATTTTGATTTAAGAGATTATAGCGAACAAACTTCCTCAGGTACAATGTTTAAACAAATATTAGATGAGGATAGCCAAGCGCAATACATGGTTTGTGGCATTGGGCGTTATAGCAATACGACAGAGCTATTTAAGCGTGCGGAAGCCTACAATGTGCAATTCTTCTATGAAGATGATTTATCACGAGCAGAGCTTCAATTGGCAATTGATGAATTTGCACAAAAATGTGATATTATCCTTTTAACCGTTTGTATGGATGTCATTGATGTGGCACATGCCCCGGGTGTAAGTGCAACGGCAGCATTTGGTCTTTTACCAAAACAGGTACGTGAAATCATTCAAATCGTGATGCAACACCCAACCGCTACGACGTTTAATATTTGTGAGGTAAATCCAGATTTAGATCATGATCATCGAACAGAAAAACTAGCCGCACAATTAACAAATGAAGCTATTTTAGGGCTCTTATAATTTTGAAAACAATGAAATCGCATAGGCCTCTTTTATAAAAGGTAAGTTATTAAAAGCATCAATGCGCAAAAAAAAATCACCAATTCAATGCTTCAGTTGAATTGGTGATTTTTAGATTGTTAGTGTATTCTAATTTGAATTTTGGAGTGTTACCTTCATCAAAGGCTACAATTATTTTTTTCGATTGTTTTGGTTAGGTTTTTTTCGCATGAAAAACAAAATAAGTAAAATCCCTAAAATAATGATTGCTGTGCCTATTATACCCCAGTAATTTTTCTGAACGCCTGTTTGTGGTAATATATCTAGTGCTTGTTCAGTAGAATGCACTATAGGCGTTTGTTTCGTAGTTTTGGTATCTGTTGTTGTACTGGCAATCTCTATTTGAGAGGTTGACTTTTTGTCCGTCTTTTCTGATTGAAAATGGTCTGTACCAGTGTATTTTTCATAGACAGTGTCTGTTTTACTTGTTGTATTGCTTTTATCCATAGTGTCTCCTTCTTCAGTAGCATCAACTTTTTTGTCCTCGTCCTCCTCTTCAATAAAATCATAGGAAGTAGTTGGTGGTTTTGTGGGCTTTGGTGTAAGCGACTTTCTTTCATAACGTTCATTCGTAGTAGGTAGTCCCGTCCCTAGGGAAGTGGAGCGTTCAACTTCTTTCTTTTCTGCAAGTGCTTGTATAGAGAATACACTGTTTGCTACTAATGAAAATAGCAAAGTAATTAGAAAATACTTCATATGGAAGACCTCCTTATTTGTTCATACCACTTAAATTGTTTTATATAACTAGAAGATTAAGGAAAAGATATAATGAAACTGAATAAAATTATTTATTGTGAATCACTTGTTAAGTGAGCTAGCAATTTGTAAAATCAGAGAAAGAATGTAACATGAGAGGAAATGACTAATGGCAAAGGAAATTCGTTCGTACATATTAATATTACTTGGTGTTTTCATATTAGGGATTTCATTTAATACCTTTTTACTCCCTGCAAAATTAGCAGCTGGTGGCGTTGTCGGAATAAGTACCATTTTGTATGAAATATATGCATGGAATCCAACAATTGTGCAGCTTATTATTAATATCCCTTTATTTTTTATTGGCTATTTTCTTTTAGGTAAGAGCTTCAGTATAAAAACATTAATCGGTACAATTATGCTGCCACTATTTATAGCTTTCACTTCTAAAATTCCATTTTCTGTACAAGATCCTATGTTGGCATCTATTTATGGTGGAATATTAACTGGTGTTGGACTTGGACTTGTATTTAGAGGAAATGGTTCAACAGGAGGAACGACAATTATTGGGCAGCTCTTAAAAAAATATTTTCATTTTTCAAGTGGTTTTGCTCAGCTACTAATTGATGCAGCTGTTGTAATTGCGGCGATGTTTGTTTTTAATTTGGAACTGGCTTTGTATGCAATGATTGCTATTTTTATTACGAGCAAAGTAATTGATTTAGTACAGCTTCGCACATCTACTTCGAAAATGGTCCTCATCATTACGGATCAAGAGGAACGTGTGAAACACTTAATTCATCAAGAAATAAATAGAGGGCTTACAAAAATTTGGTCTGAGGGTGGCTATTCAAAACAGCCAAAAGCACTTTTATTTAGTGTGTTGGAACAATCTGAAGCCGTGTATTTAAAACAGCTATTACAAAATGAGGATACGGATTCCTTTGTCATCTTTTTAAATGCCTCTGATATTATGGGCAGAGGGTTCTCTTTACCAAAAGATTATAAAAATGAATAATCGAAAGCTTTGATTGGTGTGATACTGATCAGAGCTTTTTTATTTGGTCTCCTGTTACTTACTAAAATTGCTAGTCTAAAAATCCAAAGATGTTTAGTTTTATATTATTTTTTCAAAACAAAGTGTTTTAAAGTCGTTCATCTTCTTAATATGTATTTTTGCCCAATTATGTTATTGGACAGCCATTTGAATAAGCTTTAAACTAAAGAGGAGTGAGTTAAAAGTAGCTATTTAGAGGAGTTTTATATGTCACAACATTCGAATCAAAATCAATTAATACATGAAACATCGCCTTATTTATTGCAGCATGCACATAATCCAGTCAATTGGTACCCTTGGGGAGATGAGGCATTTCAATTAGCTACACAGCAAAATAAGCCGATTTTTGTTAGTATTGGCTATTCTACCTGTCATTGGTGTCATCGCATGGCACATGACTGTTTTGAAGATGCAGAGGTAGCAGCAATTTTAAACCGCGATTTTATCTCTGTTAAAGTGGATCGTGAGGAAAGACCAGATATTGACCAAATTTATATGAATGTATGCCAAATGTTAACAGGGGCGGGTGGCTGGCCCTTACATGTATTTTTAACACCGCAGCAGCTACCGTTTTATGCAGCGACATATATTCCAAAATATAGCTCAGATAAACAGGCCGGAATGTTAGATATTTTAAGTTATTTAAAAGATGTCTATGATAATCAACCAGATCGTGTACAGCAAATAGGCCGAGGCTTACAGCAAGGACTGATTTCTCAGAGCACAGCGACGATAGTTCAACGTACAGAAGGGATTATTGATCAGGCATTTTCAATGTTAGACCAACAATTCGACTGGCAATACGGTGGTTTTGGAGGAGCCCCTAAGTTTCCGAATGTCCCACAGCTACAATTTTTATTAAAATATGGGGAACTGCGCGAGGAAGAGCATGCATTTCATCTAGTCGAAAAAACATTAGACCAACTATATAAAGGTGGTATCTACGATCATATTGGCGGTGGATTTGCTCGTTATTCAACGGATTCACGTTGGTTAGTGCCTCATTTTGAAAAAATGCTGTATGATCAAGCTTTATTATTGATGGCTTATGCAGAAGGCTACCAAAAATTGAAAAAGCCAATTTATAAGCATGTCATTGAAGATATGTTCCAATTTCTTTTACGCGAGATGAAAGGGGTAAATGGTAGCTACTACAGTGCAATTGATGCCGATAGCGAAGGGCGTGAAGGGGCTTATTACTTATGGGATGTAGCTGATGTTCCACCTCAATTAGCCAAAGCCTATGGTGTTTTTGGTACGCCTCATTTAGATGGTCAATATGTATTGAATTTAATCAATCATCCGTCATTTGAGCAAGCCGCACAAGAAAATCAACAGCAGCGGGAGCAGTTGTTACAGTTGCGTCAAACACGTAGTTATCCGCATGTAGATAAAAAGCAACTGACTGGGTGGAATGCCTTATTAGTCGCAGCATTCGCTAAAGCAGGAGCAGCAATTCAAAATGATGCCATTATACAAGAAGCTGTTCAACTAATGAGCATAATGGAAAAGGAACATATGCTAGATTATCGTTTGAAAATGACTTTGGACAGTAAGGCACATGCCTATTTAGATGATTATAGCTATATGCTATGGGCCTATAATGAATTGCATCGCACAACACAGGATACTGCCTATTTAGAAAAAGCGAAATGTTTAACAAAATATATAAATCAACATTTTTTACATGAAAAAGGTGGTTTTACAACCTCATCAACAATGCACGAGCAGTTAATTGTGAATCAAAAACCGATTTTGGATGCCGCTCTACCTGCGGGTAACGCGGTATTAGCACTTGAATTTTATCGTTTAAGTCGCATGACGCATGATGTACAACTAGAAAAATTAGCTCTAGATCAATTAGAGGTGTTTTCATATGATGTAATGAACTATCCAACTGCCGCTTTAACCTTATTGCAATTAGAAGTAGAACTTCAAGCGGATGGAAAAGAGTATGAGTTTTCTGGTCAAGCACAGCATCTTGTGCAAATTCTTCAACAGCAGTATCGTCCATTTGATAATTGGTCTACGAAAATAGCAGAGCAATTCTCATTGCAAATTTGCCAGCGGTACAGTTGTTTGAGATCAATTCATTCAGAAGAAATTGCACGAAAAAAAATCTTAGAAAACAACTAAATTTTGGGTAAAAAGGGTATTATAATTGTAGCAAAATTATTTGAGGAGTGAAATTATGCCAAAGCAACATCTTGAGTTGCGAGAAATAAAGATTGAAGAGATGGATCAGTTTATTAAACTATTAAACTATGTGTTCCAAATAAATGTATCGATGAATAAAGACCGTTTGTTTATTAATGCAAAATCAACGCAGTTTCGAGAAGGAACTGCACTTGGTTGGTTTGATAAAGATCAACTTGTATCGCAAATTTTAAATCTACCATTTCAAGTGAATATTCATGGTGAAATCTATGAAATGGGTGGCATCACTGCAGTAGGGACTTTTCCAGAATATTCGAAACATGGGCTAATGCATCAGTTGATTTTAAAAAGCTTAGAAAATATGAGAAATGAAGGACGTTCTATTTCTTATTTATTCCCTTATTCAATTCCGTATTATCGGAATAAAGGGTATGAAATTATGAGTGATATTGTGGAATATAAAATGAAGGATACACAAATGCCATTTTATGAAAATATCGAAGGGCAAGTGCGTCGAGTGAGTAATGATCATGTCCATTTAAGAAAAATTTATGCCAGCTATGCGCGAAACACACATGGTACGATGGTGCGAAATGATATTGCTTGGAATGAAAAATTTCAAGATAGCTTCTGGGAAGAAAAATTTGAAGGAAGTGATACACATCTGCAGGCAGCGGTGTATTATGAGCCCGAAAATGATGCACCTGTTGGTTACTTATTCTATCGCATAATGGAAGAAAATTTCTATGTCGATGAGTTAGTTTATTTAACGAATGAGGCGAGAAAAGGGCTTTGGAATTTTATCAATGCACATAAATCAATGGTCTATCATGTTTTTGGAAAAACAGGTGGCACAGAAGCTATTGCTTTCTTGATGCAAGATAGTGAAATTAAACAAAGTCTTTCACCTTATTTTATGGCGAGAATTGTTGATGTCATTCCATTCATTGAACAATTTCCTTTTGGTAAAAAGAATTTTACAATTGAACTTGCGATTACGGATCCATTGGCTTTATGGAATCAAGGCACCTTTAAAATTACAAGTACTGCTGGAAAAGTAACTGCAGAAAAAATAAGCGATACATTAGATGAAGACGCTGTGAATATAACGATTCAAACTATGGCTACACTAATGCTCGGTTATTTAAGACCGCAGTATCTACACAGTATTGAACGAATTGTTTGTCCTTCGCAGGATCGCATTGAACTTTTGGAGGAATTAATTCCAAACAATATTCCAAGCTTTATTGATTATTTTTAATAATAGTATGAATTTATAGAGGTCACTGTAAAGAGAGGCTGTCTGTCAGTCCTCTCTTTTTTTTGCCTAACATCATGTAAAGAGAGAAAGGAAGTGTCGCCAGTGAAAGGTATACGACATTTACTAACCTATTTAAAACCTTATATTTGGATAACACTTCTAGCACCATTATTAATGGTAGTCGAAGTAGCAATGGACTTATTACAACCAACGATTATGCAATATATTATTGATGAAGGGATAGCTAAGGGACAATTGTCTACTGTGATAAGTTATTCACTTGTTATGATAGGGTGTGCATTTGTTGGATTATTTGGAGGGCTAGGTTGCATTTATTTTAGTTCGCGTGTGGGTATAAATTTAGCGACTGATTTACGAGCTGATTTATATGAAGTGATGAGCTATTTTTCTACACGTAGAAAAGATGAAGTGGGTACAGGGAAATTAGTAACCATCATGACAAGTGATGTTGAAATGGTTCAACGTGCATTGATGATGACTTTACGTATATTTGTGCGTGGTCCACTGATGTTTATTGGTGCAGTTATTATTGTTTGGTTTACGGCACGTGAATTATTTTCTATTTTACTTATTATTGTCCCTCTTCTTATCATTCTTATTTTCCTATTTACACAGGTTTCTGCGAAAATATTTGCTCGTGTACAAAAAGCAACGGACGATGTAAATACGCGTTTGTCAGAAAATCTTGCAGGTATTCAAGTGGTAAAAGCTTATCATCGGATGAAAGAGCAAATTTTAAAATTCACGGTTGTTAATCGTTATTTAACAAGACAGAATCAAAGTGCAAACCAAGTGATTGGCTTTTTAAGCCCATTATCCATGTTTATCATTAATATCGGGATAGCTGCTGCTTTATGGTTTGGTGCTATACAAGTAGAGATGGGTGGTATACAGGTTGGGGTGATATTAGCCTTCATTAACTATTTAAATCTTATCATGGGCGGTATCATGTCCAGTATGATGGTCTTAATGCAAATGGCTCGTGCTATTCCATCAGTCGGTAGAATTCATAATATCTTAGTGACTACTTCTGATTTGGATGAATCAACGGTTGAAAATGAAGTCATACATGGTGAAATTGAATTTAAAAATGTTAGTTTTGCTTACAATGAAAATGGAGAAAATGTCCTGAAAAATATTGATTTACATGTTCGAGCGGGAGAAACATTAGGAATTATCGGTATGACAGGAACAGGGAAATCAACCTTATTAAAATTAATTCCACGCCTTTATGATGTTCGAGCGGGAGAAATTTTATTGGATGGTAAGCCAATTAAGACTTTTGATGTAAATAAATTACGCCAACAAATTGGTTTAGCACCACAGCAAGCAAAATTATTTACAGGCTCTATCGCTGAAAATATTCGATATGGTGATCAACAAGCAGATGAGCAACAGCTTGAATTGGCCTTGGAACAAGCGAATGCTTGGGAATTTGTTGAGAAATATCCAAATACCATAGAACACCATTTATCGCAAGGTGCAGGGAATTTATCAGGCGGTCAGCGTCAGCGGTTAGCGATGGCAAGAGCTTTTATCAGAAAGGCTAAAATACTAATTTTAGATGATACTACCTCTGCTGTAGATACGATTTCAGAAAAAAGAATTCAGCAACATATACGTGAGGACTTTACGAATCAAACGGTCATTCTTGTATCCTCAAAAATTTCTACGATTCAGCATGCAAATCAAATTATTGTCGTAAATGATGGGCGCATAACGGCAAGAGGTACACATGATGAATTGCTCAAAATAAGTAAAGAGTATCAGGAAACCTTCCAACTTCAACAACAGCAAGGAGGTGTGTTGGATGGCCAATAATCAAGCAGCAGTTGCACCGAATAGACATGGTCGTCCGAATGGGCCTGCCGAAAAACCCAAACAACAGAAAAAGACATTGTTACGAATTTGGAGTTATGTAAAACAGTATAAAATCACTCTTTGGTTTGTGACTTTATGTATCATTCTCTCTTCTTTATTGACGGTCTATACACCTTACCTTTTGGGACAAATTGTCGATGATTATATCATACCTAAAGATATTGATGGGACGATACAGCACGTCATTTATTTGGCAGCTATGTATTTTGTTATCAGTATATTTACATGGGTTCAAACGTATTTAATGATACGTATTTCCATGAAAACCATCCAAACAATTCGCCAAGAACTATTTGAACGCTTTCAAGTATTACCGTTATCTTTCTTTGATAAAAACTCAACAGGGGATTTAATGAGCCGTGTCACAAATGATGTCGATAATTTAAATACTGCTCTGAGTCAAAGTATCGTTCAAATGATTTCTTCTGTCTTGACAATTATCGGGACCGCTATAGCGATGTTCTATCTATCATGGCAGTTAGCTTTAGTCAGTTTAATCATCATTCCAGTTATGTTCTATTTCTCAAAAGCGATTATTAAGCGTTCAGGGAAAAACTATGCAAAACGACAAAAAGATTTAGGTGCTATGAATGGTCATATTGAAGAGAATATCACTGGTTCTGAAATTGTTACTTTATTTGGACAAGAGCACGAGAAGATTGATGAATTTAATGTCCTAAATAAAAATTATCAAAAGTCCGCATTAAAAGCGGAAGTAACCTCAAGTATTTTAGGACCTTCCAATAACTTCTTAAATAATATTGGTCTTTCATTAGTCATTGGTGTAGGCGCTATTATGACAGTTGCAGGTGCCTCAACGGTAGGTGTGATTGCATCTTTTACAACGTATTCGAGACAGTTCTTCCGTCCAATTAATCAAATTTCTAATTTATTGAACACTTTGCAATCGGCAATTGCTGGTGCAGAGCGGGTTTTTGAAATTTTGGATGTTGAAAGTGAATTTAAAGAGGATGCACGAAAGAAGAATCTGGAGAAAATTGATGGGCATGTTATTTTTGAAAATGTTTCGTTTGGTTATGATGACAAACAAATGATTTTAAATAATATTTCACTAGAAGCGAAGCCTGGGCAAATGATTGCAGTGGTTGGACCAACTGGTTCGGGCAAAACGACAATCATTAAATTGTTAAGTCGCTTTTATACTGCTCAAAAAGGTGAAATATTAATTAACAATGAACCGATTACTTCCTATCGTATTGGAGATGTGCGTAAGCGTGTAAGTGTCGTTTTACAGGATACTTACTTATTTTCTGGTACAATTGCTGAAAACATTCGATTTGGACGACCAGAAGCGACGGATGAAGAAGTCATTGAAGCAGCGAAAATTGCCAGAGCACATCACTTTATTAAATATTTACCTGAGCAATATGAATCGTATGTAGTAGCTGGTGGAACAAATTTAAGTCAAGGCCAGCGACAATTAATCGCTATTTCACGTGCGATACTAGAGGATGCGGATCTATTGATTCTTGATGAAGCCACATCTTCAGTTGATACGCGTACAGAAGTATTGATTCAAGAGGGACTAAATGAACTAATGGCTGGAAAAACTTCTTTCGTTATTGCACATCGATTGAAAACAATTGAAGCAGCAGATCAAATTCTTGTTTTAGATGGCGGGAAAATTATTGAACGAGGTTCACATAAAGAACTGTTGGCTAAAAATGGTTATTATGCAAAACTTCAAATGCAAGTGAAAACTTAGTAGTAATACGCTGAAAAATGAGTTTATACATTGTATGGAAAAGCTAAGGTATATTAAATATATTGCACCTATAAGGCAGTTACTGAAAAGTTCGTCTTATAAGGTGCATTTTTCTGTTTAGATGGCCGTTTTTAGCGCAGCGACACCCCCATGCTGAACAATGTCAAGATACGCCATATGTAATTTCATATGAATTTGATTGTATATTTGACTGCACATAGTAGGTTATAAAAATTTAGTTAATGGTGAATTGAAAAATAGATAGTTTTATCTACCTATCAAAGAAAATT
>JAGHSJ010000193.1 GCA_018065935.1 Candidatus Kurthia equi | reverse complement strand
ATCTTGTTGTTGATGAAGAGCTGTGGGATGAAGTGTATCACTGGTCTGATGTGAAGTGGCTCGATGATTATGCCGACAGCTTTATGCACCAAGAAAGTGGCAAACCTTGTATTGTGCTTGCATCGAGAGGTATGCTGACCGCTGGTCGAGCACTTGGTTGGTTACAGCATATGCTTTCAGCCCCCAAGAGTACGATTATGTTCTGTGGTTATAGTGGTGAAGGAACACTTGCTTATGACATCAAGATGGGAGATAAAAAATATCTTGTTGTTGATGGTGTGAGTGTTAAGAATAACGCTAAAATAGTATCACTCAATAGTATGTCAAGCCATATGTGTCACGATGAGTTGATTGAATATTATACGACAGCTCCTTATAATAAATTGTATTTGGTTCACAGCAACCAAGATGAAAAGGTTGAGTTTGCCAATGAACTGAAGGGCGCTTTGAGTAAAGCCAACAGAACAAGTCGTGTTGTTGCTACTAATAGTGGTACGAAGATTTATTTTTGAGGTGATTGAATGGTTGATTTAAGATGTGGCGATTGTTTAGAGTTGATGAAGGATATCTCCGACAAATCAATTGATATGATACTTTGTGATTATAAAAACGGTTTATCGATGAGAAAAATAGCTATCAAATACCACACAAACCATCATAAAATTAGCAGAATTCTAACTGATAATGGCGTTCCAATAAGGCAGCCTAAAAACACAAGGGGACTACGGAAATATGAAACATTAGAAAAAAGTAGGTATGGCAACATGAAAAACCACTTGAGATTTAATGTTTCTATTGATTGGTTGTGTCAATTCGATTTTGATATGCTCAAAATGCTTAACGAGGCAATAACAAATAGAGACAATAGATGGGATATAACAGATGAACAGTATGTTCAATATATTGAGCATTTTTATTACGACGAACAGTTTAGAACTGTGTATAAAAGATATAAAACCAATCCGTGTAAATATTTAAAACCGTCAATAGACCATATTGTCCCCAAAAGCAAAGGCGGGACAAATGATTTATCAAATTTACAATTCTTATCTTGGTTTGAAAATAGGTGTAAGAATGACATGACGCAGCAAGAATGGGAAGATATAAAACGAAACATCAATACATATTTGATATGAGGAGGAATATATGAAAATATTAAATGAAAAGGAGGTGCGATGCATAGGGGAAATATTACCGAATAGTTTGATAAATGGAGATTGTTTAGAAGCTATGAAGTACATAGAATCAAAATCAATAGATATGATTCTTTGTGATTTGCCCTATGGTTAGCACTTCGGCTTGTAAGTGGGATAGCGTCATTCCTTTTGATAAACTTTGGGAACAATATGAAAGAATTATTAAAGACGAGGGCGCAATTGTGCTATTTGGTTCTGAGCCATTTAGTAGTCTATTGAGAGTAAGCAATCTCAAACTTTATAAATATGATTGGAAATGGGAAAAACCTAACGGAGCTAATTTCTTAAATTTCAAGTATCAGCCCGCCAAGGTGCATGAAGATA
>JAGHSJ010000157.1 GCA_018065935.1 Candidatus Kurthia equi | reverse complement strand
ATTTTACGCGTCCCACAAGTGCAATTTAGTGAGAGATTTCATTTGTGTATACGTAAAATATTATAGGTTTTCATCTTAAATGTTAGTAGTTCTGAATGAGAGAAGCATAAATAGGATGCTCCAATCCCCGCGTTACTTTTCATCCTTATACAAACATCCACTATTCTCTAAAGAATTTAAAACCTCTATTGATACATACTCTGTTAGGTCCATAAAAATAGGCGGTAATCGCTTTGGAAATCGCGATTCCGCCTGATTAATCAAAAGATGCTATTATGAATAACCATTGTCTTTAAAGACTATTTCTTAATAAATAATATCTGCCCTTCATAAACAAAAGAAGAATCCAGATGGTTTAATTCAATTAGTTTTTTCTCCGTTGTATTAAAACGAGAGGCTATTTCTGCTAATGAGTCACCTGTTTGAATCACATATCTTGATTGTGCTTTTATTCGATGAACCGTTTTAGAATTTCCTTTCACATCTACAATTAAACGTTGCCCATTTTTCAAAGAGGCATTCTTCAATTTATTCCACTTTTTGAGTTGAGACGGCTGCACACCATTTCTCTTAGCAATCGAAGTTAAAGAATCTCCCGCTTGCACTTTATAGTATTTCGTAGCAACATAGACAATTTCTTTTTTCTTAGGTTTATTTGCTTTCTCAACTGGCGCTTTCTCAATCACTTCTTTTTTAGTGACTACTTTGGTTTTTATTTCTTTAACGACTATTTCTGGTTTCTTAATTGCTTTTATTATTTTTTTACTCGGTTTTTGAGACGTATTAGTGGCCTTAACGACTGCTGTTTTTTTCACTTTACTAACATTTCCTTGAACAGTTGGAACTTCTTCCATTTTTTTAATTGTCACAATTAGTTCTTGATCAACTAAAATCACATTTGATTCTAGTTTATTCCATTTTTTTATCTCATCTACTGTGACATTATATTTTACTGCAAGTTTTTGCAACGTGTCTCCTTCAACTACTTTAATTACTTTATCTGCAATAAAATAGGCATATTCATCCACATCAAATCTTGTTAAATCATATGTTTTGATTAGATGAATTAATTTGTCCGCATAATTTGTATCGGTTGCGTAACGTCCTTCTAAGTAATTTGCTGCATCTACATAGCTATTCGTATGTTCTTTCCAAGCACCCGCATAATAATTAGCATTAGAACGGAGCCCATTTTTTATTAAATTCGCATAATCATTCAATGATTCATTATAAGAATTATACATACGGAATTTAGATTTTGTCTGAAATAACGTACCATTTCCATTATCTTCTACAGTTTGATAACTCTTTCCTTTTCCTTTAAAGCTTCCTTTTACGCCAAACAGATTATTTGATGGACTTTGACTTAATGCACTCTTGCCATAGTTACTTTCTAAAACCGCCTGCGCAATCATTACTGAAGCATAAATACCATTATCTGCTCCTATTTTCATTGCTTGTTCCGAAATTAAATCAATAAAAGGTTGACCTGTATATACTTTAGGTAGTTCCTCATCTATAATTATGGGTTTTGTGTTCTCTTCCTTTACTTCTTTATTCACTAGATTACTCTCTTGTGCATTTACTGCTTCGTAAGGCACTGTTACAAGCAAAGTAGCTGCTGATAAAGTTGTAAATAGTAAATTTCTGTATTTCATTATGTCCTCACGCCTTTCAGACTTAATTTTTTTGTTTTTTTACTCACTTTAAGTGTTTTACCCGAGATATTAGGTTTTTAACCGTGTATTTTCAAAAGAAGCAGATAATGGTAAAATATAGAGATGTCAGAAAATTCTTTCTAAAGAAATGAGTACCTCTATGAGAAAATTACATTATAGTTGAATTGTCTTAATTATTACTTTTGCTGCCATTATCGTAGCTGGTATAATTCGTTCTTCCTCAGGGGTCTTCATTGAACCCTTTGAAAAGGAATTTCGTTGGGGACGTGCAAATATTTCATTAGCTTTTGCAGTAGGTTTATTTATGTATGGGTTTTCTGGTCCATTTATGGCTGCATTTGTGAATCTATTTGGCCTAAAACGAATGATGGTTTATTCAATGAGCTTATTAGTAGTTGGACTATTACTCTCACTTATAATGAAAGAGCAATGGCAACTAATTATTATCTGGGGAGTCATTATTGGAATTGGCTCAGGTCTCTTCCTAACGGTTCTAAGTGCACAAGTAGCTAATCGCTGGTTCTTCAAACATCGAGGATTAGCGGTCGGTATTTTAACAGCAGCTACAGCTACAGGTCAATTAGTACTGCTCCCCATTCTTGCATCTCTTATCGAAAAATATGATTGGAGACAAGCTATTTTACTCATTCTAATGCTCGCACTAATTATGCTAGTCATCATCTTACTGTATATGAAGGAATCTCCGTCTGCAATGAATATACGAGCATTAGGAGAAATAGAGCCTTCAGCCACATCAAAAGCCGTTTTAAAAACACGAAATCCATTTACTCTTGTTTTTCTTTCTTTATATAGAAGGAATTCAATCGAAGGCATTTTGGCTATTGGCCACAAGCTTCTTTATTTGCGGACTTTCTACAAGTGGATTAATCGGTACACATTTTATTAGTTTTTGCATGAGCTATGGATTCACTGTTGTATTCGCCGCTTCCTTACTTTCTTTTATGGGATTATTTGATTTAATTGGTACGACTTTATCCGGTTATTTATCGGACAAAATTGATAACAGATGGTTACTATTTTGGTACTATTGTCTACGCGGACTTTCATTAATGGCTTTACCATTTGCATTAGCTAGTGGATCTACGACATGGCTTATCGTTTTTTCTATTTTTTACGGTTTAGATTGGATTGCAACTGTTCCTCCAACAATCGGCCTGGCACGCAGAGAATTCGGGCTAAAAAAACTGCCATGATGGATGGATGGATTGTCGCCTTTCACCAACTAGGTGCTTCAGTAGCTGCTTATGCTGGTGGACTTATTTACCAAGTGTTTAATTCTTATATTTGGGCTTTTACATTGGCCGGTGGATTCTGGTACTCGCGAGCCTTTTCGTTATCTTACTAAAAAAACATTCCCCTCAAACTGAAATATAAGTAGACTATGCAACCTTTTTCTATAAATATGGTTCTATAATTAGTAAAGGCTTTATATTATGATAAAATAGCTAAGAACTAACATATGGAAATGAGTTGAAAATATGAACTATGATTTATTAAAAGCTATCAATGGTCTAGCTGGTCATTCGGATTGGGTAGATGCAATCATGAAGTTTGCCACAAATTATGCAGTCCCAGTATTTGCTGTTGTATTACTAGCTATGTGGTTTGCAGGAAATGAATTTATGAAAAAAACAGTCGTCTATTCAACGATTTCAGGAATAGTAGGCATTTTAATGAATTATTTAATTGCTAAAATTTATTTCGAAGCACGCCCATTTGTTACGCACGATGATATTAATGTTCTGGTTGAGCATGCAAGTGATGCATCATTTCCAAGTGACCACACTACTGGTGCTATTGCCTTAGCATTTGCTATTGCACTTCGTAATAAAAAAATTGGTTGGATTATGATGGTGTTTGCTTTACTCACAGGATTCTCACGTATTTATGTAGGAAATCATTACCCTGGTGATGTATTAGCAGGTATTATTGTAGGTATGGTTGTTGCATTTATTATTAATAAACTTCCGTCACTCGTAAATCCTATCGCAAATTTAATTATCAAAATCTACAATAATATCCCTCTTGTACCAAAGAGAATGTAATTAATTCGTCTAAAACGATAATCTACATCCTTAGTTTATCGTTTTAGATCGACTATAAAAGCCCAAATCAGAAGTTAGCTGATTTTGGGCTTTTATTATTTGTAACTAGTTAAACCACTAAATATCATTGTATTTATCCAAATGGATTCTTTCTAGCCTACTTCATGTCTAAAAGTTCACAATAAATTTTGTCGTTTTTTTCTCTTTGAAAACACTTTATTCTTTATTATTGACAAAAAGAACTAAGAGTTATACAATAAAGTCACAAAGTTGTCACAGAATCATACATCTTACAAATCAGAGGAGGAATTTTAATGAACTTATATGATGTAATTTTAATTGCCGTTAGTTTAATCTCTATCCCCTTAGTATGTGCTGTTTCATTTGATGCTTTATACAGTAAAAAGAAACAAATTCAAATCTCGTTATTCAGAACTGCTGGTTGGTATGCAGCCATTTTTACAATTTCGTTCGTTCCAACCTTTATTCTTATCTATAATATGAAAAACTAAATTTTATTAAATAATTTCCCTTGATTGTGGCTCTTTGTCAAATGACGTTGGTGAAGATATTCAACTGAATAAAAGAGTCGACTAATTTGAGCGAGTTGAGTTTCATTTATGAAACTTAGCTCGCTCTTTTAAGTTTAAAGTGAATGAAAATACG
>JAGHSJ010000013.1 GCA_018065935.1 Candidatus Kurthia equi | reverse complement strand
GTATAAAGGTTTTATTAATTAATACTTTGTATAATATAGCAAATTTTTGTGTTGCTTTTGCAAATAACAGAATGTCTATTCTGAAGAAAGATGGGATAATCTATGCAACTACATCAGCATTCAATTTCGGAAACGATTTCAAAACGATATTTCCAAGAAATCGATAATATTAATCAGTATGCAGGGATTGAAGATTTTTTTGTATTAGAGTCAAAACTTCTATTTGAGGTGTATCATTTAGAAGCAACGAAGGCAAAAAAGACGCTCCATGAAATTATTGATATTTTATCGGCTCGTTTTGGTAAACAAGTAATTAAAGTAGTACGTCATTATTTTATCATTTTGTCATCGATTGTTGCTCGTAAGTTATTGGATAATCAAGTACCTTCGAAAAAAGCATTTGCCTTTAATTTATACTGTGCAGACATGTTAGAAAACAAAATGAAAGACGCGGAGTTCTTACAATTTGCTGATGACTTAATTGATTTTTATGTGTACTTTATCGCAGATCGAAAGCAACCAACATTCCGTCATCAAACCGTAAATAAAGTTATTATGTATATTAATGATGAACTTGAAAATGATTTGACGGTAGAAAGTATTGCAGCAAACTTTCATATTAGTACGAGCCATTTATCTCGAATCTTCCGTGAACATGTAGGCATCACATTAGTAGAGTACTTAAATGTTCGTCGTGTGGAGGAATCTCAATACTACCTACGTCATACAAATAAGAGCATTACATCAATTTCTGAACAGTTCCATTTTTGTAACCAAAGCTACTTTACACGTATTTTCAAAAAATATACGGGGGTTACACCAAAGCATTTTCGCGATGAGTTGCACCATGAATTTTTCCGTTTTGAAATGATGGAATCTGAATATGAAAATGTATAATTCAACTAGCAAATAACTCTGTTCTTAAATTTCTGAATAAAATGAAAAATATAATAAGAACTCTACATGACAAAGTTGATTGGAAACGTTAAGACGTATCAATTAGCAAATAAGTAATGTAGGGTTTTTTATTTATGAAATGCAAAGTAAGCTTGCTATTTTTAGTTTTAGTAAAAGTGCGTTATACTTCAAATTAGTTAAATAAAATTTAAGAAGTAGGATGAGTTAAGGGGATAGCAATGAAAAAAAACGGAAAAGTGATTTCACTAATATTAGTAGCGGCAGCAAGTTTTTCAGCTTTGTATTTTATCGTAAAACAAAATATAGATGCAGCGGTTCTATCTATGACCATTATGTTCACATTAACGAACTTTTTCAGAGCACGTACGTTTAAAGAACAGGGTCATGCAAAAGAGGCAAAATGGATGCGAACAATGGCCATTATTTTTGCGATTTTATCTGTTGTCGTATTAGGTATCATGATTGCTGGCTAATACATATAAAAGCATATATAACTAAAGATTTTAAAAAGAAGGCGAAACATAATGAATTCTAAATCGAAAAAAAGAAGTCCTATCGTTCTTATTGCATCGATTTCAGCGTTACTTATAGTGGCAATTTGCGGGGCAGTGTATTACAAATATGTAGTAGTAGAAGATCCTATTGCACAGCAAGAAAATTCAGAGGAACAACCAGCTACAGAACTTGATTCAAAAGATGAACAAACGACAGAGCCTGATTCAACCGATGAACAATCTGATCCACATCAAGCGTCTACAAGTGATAAAGCGGAACAACCTACTTCATCGACCCAAACTGAAAAACCAGACACATCAACGAATGAACCAAAAGACCAAGTTGAATTACTAAATGGTTATGTTGTGGGACAACAACCAGCAACTGAGCCTACATATGTAAATGGTATTCTTATCGTAAATAAAAAGAATCCATTACCACCAACGTACAATAAAGGGGAGGACCCTAAAGCAAAAGCAGCTTTTGAAAAAATGGCGGCCGCTGCAAAAAATGAAGGTTTTGAATTAGTCCCATTTAGTGGCTTCCGTTCTTATGAATATCAAACAACACTTTACGACCGTTATGTAAATCGAGATGGTAAGGATGCAGCAGATCGTTATAGTGCCCGACCAGGATACTCGGAGCATCAATCCGGACTTGCTTTTGATATCGGTGAAAAAGGACGAGAAGATTTATGGTTAACAAGTGCATTCGGTGAATCACCTGCTGGAAAATGGCTTGTAGAAAATGCCCATAAATACGGCTTCATTTTACGTTATCCCGAAGGAAAAGAAGATGTAACAGGCTTTATGTATGAGTCTTGGCACTTCCGTTATTTAGAAGGGGACACAGCGGCGAAAGTTTATGAAGCGGGTGTCACATTAGAAGAATATTTAGGGGTTTAATAATAAAGGCAGAGAATTAGGGGACACCTACAATTCTCTGCCTTTTACTTTTATAAGATTGGTGAAAGTAATCGGGATATTGATTCTTTAAACTTAATAACATTTCCGCGAGCTTCGTAGAGTTCTCTTGTTAATTCTGAGCAGTCTAAAATATCGCGTTCAAAAATTTCTGCTAATCGATGTGCAAGTTCTTCGTTATAGATAAGTGCATTTACTTCAAAGTTTAAGCTAAAGCTACGCACATCAATATTAGCAGTACCAACTGAAGCGACTTCATCATCGACGACGATCGTTTTGGCATGAATAAAGCCTTTTTCATAATGATATACTTTTGCTCCTGCTTCTACGAATTGACCGACATAGGAGTATGTAGCCCAAAAAACAAACATGTGATCAGGTTTATTTGGAATCATGATACGCACGTCTACACCTGATAAGGATGCTAAACGAATCGCGTCAAAAAATGACTCGTCGGGAATGAAATAAGGAGATTGAATATAAATATATTTTTTGGCATTCGCAATTAAGCTCAAATAATTATATTTAATAACTTCCCATTCAGTATCTGGCCCACTAGAAATGATTTGAAGTGCCGCATTCCCCTTTTGAGGGATAATCGGGAAATAACGCTCTGCATAACGAATATCGTTTTTGGCACTAGCTTGATTCCAGTCAAGGATAAAGCGTGTTTGTAAAGGATGTACGGCGCTTCCTTCGATTCGTAAGTGTGTGTCACGCCAGTAGCCAAAACGATCAGATAGCCCAATATATTCGTCCCCAACATTAAAGCCGCCGATGTAGCCAATACGCCCATCAACCACGACAATCTTACGATGATTTCGGAAGTTTAAACGTGGATTAATAAGCGGGAGTATCGATGGGAAAAATACTTCAACCTCTCCGCCTAATTCTATAAGCTCCTTGAAATGTCGTTTCCTAACGCCACGAGAGCCCATTTCATCATACAGAATTCGAACCTTTACACCTTGTTTCACTTTCCGCATGAGTGCATTCATAATCCGTTGACCTAAATTATCGGGCTTAAAAATATAATACTGAATATGAATATGATTTTTTGCATTCAAAATATCTTGAATAAGTGCCTCAAATTTATCGCTACCATCATCAAAAATTTTCACAGCATTGTCTTGTGTTAATACCGCATTATTTGTCTTTAAATTCATATAAATGAGATGGTTATAATTTTTCATATGTTCTGAACGAAATTCAAGTTGTTCTTTCTCAATCGCCTCAATTTGATAGCTAACAAGCTTTTCAATACCAATATCTTTTTGACCATCCCAGCGAAATAAATGTTTTTTTCTAAGCTGTCGCCCTAACAGTAAATATAGGAAAAACCCTACAAATGGTAAGAAAAACAGTACGAGTAGCCAAGCCCACGTAGAAGATGGTTTTTTGCGCTCTAAAAAAATGACCGCTATTGCAAATACGATATTAACGAGCATGGTTAGAGGCAATAAAATATAACTTTCAATAAATGTGCTCAAAAAGTTCACCTACTTTCACTGTTTTTCACTATTATAGCGTATTATTTGTATTCAAAAAAAGAAACACTCAAACAATAGCTGTGAGTGCTTGGAAAAAAAGTAAAATCATTCGTATTCTTCTACATGAAAATAAATATCCGAAAAATCAAGCTGCGCCAATTTTTTAGAGTTAATGAAAAAGCTAATAATCCCACTATCGCCCCACATAATCCCTTGCTCGTCATTTGAAACAATTTGAAGTAATAACGTATCATATCGCTGTAAGAAGGGGGATCCTTTTCTAAAGTCCTTATGAATAAAATAAGGATAGCCGCCAACTTTATGTTCTGCAGCCAGATAGATCTCTAAATAGACATCCTGAAATGATCGCTCATCTAACGTAATAGAAGCATTCATTAATTCGTTCTCAAAGTAATTTTCCAAGCGGTAGTCAGTGGCAGACACTGGTTCAAATTGGGTTCTGACAACCAATTTCATCTCATGCCGCATCGGAAAATGCTCGAAATTCACTCCGTTTAAATAAGTGAAGTCCTGTACAGGATGAAGATAATCTTCACTTAGTGGAATATATTGCACTTTGAAATAACAATTTTCTGAGCAATATTTTACTTGTTCATAGCATCGTTGTGAAATGTAAAATTGCAAAATCCCTTCTTTTGGAAAGGGTTGTGCTAATTGAAATTCTGAAAAGTTAAGTTGCGCCAGAAATAACATATAATTATTATTTATGTCTTTAGGATGCTCCATTTTATCGAGTACTAACGGAAGTCCAGCAAATTTACTTTCATGTAAATAACAAGACTGTTGAATAGGATTTAATAATGCCGCTTGTTCAGCGGAATTCGTTAAGTTTGAATGGAAAATGCTTAATTCTTTTGGAATATAAATATTTTTATCGTAATTATTCATAAAGTTTCCTCCGATGAAGTAACATTCATTTGAACTTATTGTAAAAGAATATGCCTAAGTTAGATGTTCATACATGCTGTTTTAACTTCATAAAATGTTTGTGATATTACAATATTTC
>JAGHSJ010000310.1 GCA_018065935.1 Candidatus Kurthia equi | reverse complement strand
GTACTATATAAACACATGACTTTTTAACCGAATAACTATATGAGTATTATCTTATAAAAATATTGGGGGAAAGTTTTTTATGTCAATCAAGAAAAAATTATTTTCGATTTTCGGCGTGATTATTATTATCCTTATCGGAATTGCACTCTTTTCTGTCATTCAAATGACGAAAATAGATAATAATTACGGTGAGTTAGTCGACGATCAATCATACAAAGTTATTGAAGCATCAAAAATTCAAAATGCGACATCATTACAAGGATTATATATTCGTTCGTATGTCTTAAGACAAAATAAAGACGATTTAGAAACGCTTTTTGAACAAAGAAAAACAGTTAATGAAACAATGAATACAATCGAACCATTATTTGTTGATCCTAAAATGGTAAAAGAAATTAGCACGATTAAAGAACAGCAAGAACTATACAATGGGTATGTTGATACAATCATCGATTATGTTGATAAAAAACAAATAAAAGAAGCACAGACTATACTTTTTGATAAAGCTGTTCCAGCCAATAAAGAAATTCAACAATCAATCAATTCCATCGTAAGCTATCAAAAAGATCAAATGAATACATTAAGTACACAAACAAGTGAGCAGGCTACATTTAGTAAAACGCTATTAATTTTTGTGTCTAGTATAGGCTCTATCGTAGCGATTGTACTAGCGGTTATTGTAACGAGAAAAATTACCATTCCGTTAAAACGTCTAACAGATGCGGCTAATATTATTTCATCTGGTGACTTACGTGAAAAAGACATCGTCGTGAATACAAAAGACGAAATCAATGAATTAGCTCAAGCATTTAATCGAATGAAAGTTAATTTAGCCCAATTTATTAGCAGTGTCTCTAATAATACATCTCAAACAACGGTCGTTGCTGAACAACTGGTTCATAGTACAGACGAAGTAATGGTATCTACGAAGGAAATTGCTGAGCGTATGGAGTTAGTCTCTATGGGCGCCTCTCAAGCTGCTCAAACAGGTAATGATTGTGCTACAGCAACAAATGAAAGTGCACATGGCGTAGGTCAAATTGCCGAAGCAGCTCAAAGTTTAAATTCAAAAGCCTTGGATATGCAAGCGGTTGCCACTACGGGTGGTCAAACATTAGAAACAGCTGAACAACAAATGATGGTTATCCAACAATCATCTTATGATACGAAAGAAAGAATTAAACAATTAAGCTTACAATCAGCTGAAATTGAAAGTATTACAAAAGTCATCACGGATATTACAGAGCAAACCAATCTTCTCGCATTAAATGCAGCGATTGAAGCAGCACGCGCTGGAGAACACGGTAAAGGGTTTGCAGTGGTAGCCGATGAGGTACGCAAGCTAGCTGAAGAATCAAAAGTGTCTGCTTCTAAAATTGTTGGCTTAACTTCTATGATTCAAAAAGATACAAAAGAGGTAGAGATAAGCGTCAATTCAACTGTAGATAACGTAGATCAGGGCGTTACGTATTTACAAACGGCACAAGTTTCATTTAATGATATTTTTGAATCAATTGCTGAAATGACTGCAGAAATCCAAGAAGTATCTGCTTCTTCTGAAGAGCTTTCAGCAAGCACGGAGGAAGTTGCCGCATCTGTAACTGAAATGGCTCAATCAGCTATAAATGCATCGGATCAATCAAGTGTAGTCCTAGCCTCTGCAGAGGAACAATCCGCAGCCATGTTAGAAATTAATGAAGTAGCCAAATCATTAAATGAAGGAACGATGGTTCTTCACGAGGAAATTAACAAGTATAGAGTCTAATAATCCTTTAGAATCAAATCGTTGAATATCAAATCCAAAAAGGACAAATCGCATGTATGATAAGCGATTTGTCCTTTTTTATAAACTCTATAATGACATAAAATATTTCAAATAGGTGCATGAAAATGACTTAATACGGACTCCCTTTTGACGAACGATTTTTCTTTTTAAAACGAGCCTCAATTGCTATATAATTCCTTTGTTTTTGGATACGATACTTTCGTAGGCGTGTAATAAATAAAAATACGATCAAGATGAAGCAAATCATACCAACAATCAAACTAGCAATTAACCACCAATTCATCAACAAATCCCCCTACAAACTAATTATTCAGTTAAATATTTTCAAAACAAATAAAGTTTCCTCCACCCCAATGCATACATTCAAATTTTGGATTTCGTGACGACATATAACGTATGATTCTACAGGGCTGCGAAGTCTTTCAACCTGCTTCCACATCTTTTTATAACGTTAACGTTATTCCTGTAAATTCAACTGATTTTAAAAACATATGTATGTTGAACTAATAATTATCTAATTATATAGAAAATATTGGGAATAATGCAAGACTTGTCTCTTTATCTTATCAATCAAAAGAATTACTTATCTGACTACTGAAAATTGCCAACTTTCATGAAAAAACTTTCCATAGATTAGTAAGTGTAGAAGGTTGAAAAAATTGTTTTGCAAATCGATTCGTTTTTCTGAAAAAGTTATGTTTTAACAGAGCAAATGACTATTTTATAAAAATGAGAAGAAATCTCGACTCAAATGCGATTGTAGCTATTGCAAAGAGGGAATAAAAGGTATGTATGACCGCCTACTGTAAAAACGGCATTTTTGAAAGGAAATTTTCAATAAGAAAAAGCGTTATTTCTTTAAATAGCGTAAATTCATAGCAGATGCGTATTAAATGTGGATTTTTAATGAACGAGAACAAATGTTCCAATAAGCTATTTTCCTGAATATTCGTTATAATGATAAAGATATATATTTTTGAAAAGGAGTTGTCTCAATTGGTAACTGTGAAAGAATTAGTTGAAAAAGCAGAAGAGTTAACAACTAAAGGGCTTTATGAGGACGCGATTCGTCTATATGCGGATGCGATTAAGATCGAATCATCCAACAGCAATCTCTATCGTGCCTATGGGAAAGTCGCATATTTGATGGAGGAAAATCAATATGCGATTGCTGCCTATTTATCTGCCCTTCATATTGAAATCGCGAAGATTGAGCATTTTGGATTAACAGAACAAACAAAACCAATGTATGATAACTTACCACAAAATCTAAAAGATGAATTACCGAAAGTTGGTGGTCTTGTTGTATTTTATGATACGAATACATTACGCCATCTCGCGCATGCAATTACAGATTTTGATGAAAATGCAATGAATGAAGAACCTAAATTATTAGCCTTTAAACAAATTTATCATGCCGAGCTTTCAGGCAATGCAGATGAATACAACGATGCCTTACACACGTTTAATCGCACGCCTTCAGAAGCGAGCGATGAAGATGCTTCGTTCTATATTCATATTGGTAAAGAGTTAGCCATGGCTTGGATTAAATGGGATCAATTAAATAGTTTAGATGTCGGTAACCTCTACTTTCCTAAGTAACTAACGATTAATTACATTACCTAAAAAGATTGAATCTCCTTCTACTGGGGATTCAATCTTTTTAGGTATTAGGCTGTATTCAAAAATTTATGCTATCCCATTTTCATTTCATCAAATTATACATTGTTTTTACGTCTGGAGAATTAGGGGTAGCAAATAAATAAGTAGTGCCAGAAGTAGTTCTTCTAGAGGTTACTGCAAAGACATATCCAAGATTTTTATTCACGACTTTTCTTAACCAAGGTCCGCCACTTGCTCCACCATTCATTTCACAATACATTTTCGCATCACCGGTAAATTAACTGACACGTGTTGCAGGCCCCTCACAATAATAAGCTGACCCTCCATTATAGGGTGGCTCAGCTGGCCAACCAAAAATACGCACATTCGACTGATTCGTTCCAAAACCAGTAGCAAGTCCATTTCCTCCTACTTTTTGGACTAATTTGTAGCCTTTACTAGGATAAACAGTGAAAAAAGCTTGATCATGGCTAAAGTTACTATTTTTAATCCAAGATTTAAATGCACGTGCTTCTTTATAATACCAAACACCATAGGGAGCCGAACCATTATTATATGCTGGAATAAATACAATATTTGAATACCAGCCTTTTGATTTTCCACCATGTACACAATGACCTGCTGTAAGGACAAGGTTTTTTGAATTGTTGTTTATTGAGGAGCCCGAACAAACATAATTATTACCTTTGTATTTGAAAAACACTTTTCCCGCTGTAGACGGAACCGATAAATTTAACGCCTGAATCTCGTTACTTTCAGGCATAACAGGTTCAGATATATCAGTAGGTCCCTCTTTTGAAGCATCCTTTTCTCTCTTATTGAAGTTAGCTTTTGGATCTATTTTAACTTCTTCATGTAAATCTACTGGCGTCGCATTTTTCATTTTTTCTTTAGTCCAATACCCATCAAACTCCTCCGTATCACTAGAATCTTGAGTTAACGGGGGTTCAGGTCCTTTTTTTACTTCCGTAAGGGAATCATCTTCATTAGATGCTGCATGAGCAAAATAATCAGCTGAATTTAGAGTTAACAGTAAAGCAGCTGTAACGCAAAAAAGTGAAAAAATAGTTTCTTCATTATTTTTCCTCCTTGTCGTATTTTGTTCCATATTCCTTTGAAAATAGTGCTATAAATTATTTGGACAATTAAATCAAAAGTGAAAAAAGATTCGTTTCCATCTTAGTATGTAGCTGTTTGATTGTTTTTTATTTGGTATATATATGATTTCAAATACGCATCTTCATTAAAAATGTATCAATA
>JAGHSJ010000097.1 GCA_018065935.1 Candidatus Kurthia equi | reverse complement strand
AACTTCTTATCCATGATTCGGGTTATTTAAAATTTCTAAAATTTTAAAGGTATAGAAATATATGGAAAAAGTATCTAAAACTTGGGGCGATCACAATACTTTTTACTCTAACTTTGAAGGATTACATTTTTCTAATGATAAAGATTGGGATGAGTTCACAGTAACAGCCCGTTCTACACGAGGTATAACTTCCTTTAAGTTAGAAGTGATATTGAATGGAAGAGTATATAAGAGTTATGACTTTAAACTTCAAGAAGGTCAGGCTCGTGAGTTTAAGGTTCCTGTAGAGCAGGCATCTGTTGATTTTCAAGTAACAGGGAATATTCAAAATAATGATTTATGGGACAATGGTGTTAAGGGGTGTAGTGGCAGTGTAATTGTAGAAGGCTCTTATTACCCCGAAGAAGAAGAAGAAGAAGAAGAAGATTCCGAAAGTTTAGATGATAAAACAGTATCTATTAATATTTTCTTCGATGGAACTGGGAATAATGGACTAAATGTTGATGAACTTCATACTCATCAAACTCATGCTGGTAAAGGAGATAGTTATGATTCTTCTTATACAAATATATACAGACTATATAAAAATTTAAAAAAGAATGAAAAAACTTTTAAATTATATGTTGAAGGCATAGGTACAACAGCGGAAGCACAAGATTCTTCGTTAGTACAAGCATTAGGAGATGTGACTATTTGTGAAGATTTAGTGGAAATTTATTATAAGCTAGATCTAGATTTGAACTTACCTAATTTAACGTTTGATGAGAAATTGGTTCAATTTATCCCTTCGCTTAAGCCATTCACTAATCTTATGATCAAAGGATCGTATATTAAAGATTTATATGAAATACTTGGAAGTGGTGCCCGCAGCAGACTGTTAGCGTTAGATAAGGAAGTCAATGAAATAATCAAAGGTAAAAATATTGAAAAAATTAAATTTAATATATTCGGGTTTTCTAGGGGCGCTACTTTAGCAAGGTGTTATGCAAATCAATTAAAATTTAAGAGTTTTGGAAATCAAAATATTGAAAATGTAATTGATTTCTTAGGCTTATTTGATACGGTTGAATCTATCACTTACACAAATGCATTCCCTAGTCATTCACCAAAAACTAAATTTGATGTTAAAATTTTTGATACCGCAAAGTTCTGTTATCACTTAACGGCCAATCATGAAATAAGAGAAAACTTCCCTCTTACATCAGCTATAGATTTTTCTAACAAGAAAAATACGTGTGATGAGTCAGATATATTTTGGAATCATGTAAAAACCTCTCCGGAAAGAAAAATTGTAGAAATTTATCTTCCTGGTGCTCATGCCGATATTGGTGGCGGATATTTACATAATTTACAGCAGAATCAAAGCTTATCGGAATATCATAATAAAAGTAATTTAGAAAAAGAACTGAAAAAATATATTACGAATGAAAAATCAAGTTGGTATCCGATATTCAAAGATAATGTTAATATAGTTAGTCACCAAACACACTCTGAATTTTTAAAAACAGCTATTTCTATTGGATCATATTTGCCTTGGGGCATAGCAGCAGGCCTAGTATATAATTACACACCTCTTAAAAGTTTTGTGGAAAATCAGATTGATAGCAATACATTATATATTCTTTCAAAAAGAAAGGTTGATGGTAGATTACAATATGCATATTTATATATGATGGCTGAAGCAGCTCAAGCTAAAGGGTGCAGTTTTAATCTCAAAAAATTAAAATATAATTATAGAAGAGAATATAAGGCATTAGATTCGTATATGAATACTCTAAAGCTTATTAATGAAAAGGCTATGACTCGAGATTTTGATAAATCACAAGATGCCGTAAAAAATATTATGTCTTCGATTGCAAATATGATCCATATTTCTTTCAACTATGACTCACTTCTTAATTCACACAGTGATTCAAAAAATGTAGATACTAGTGATGCAATAAGTTTTAGAAGTACAATGAGTAAAGATTCTGAAATAGTACTTGGATCACCAATGACCGATGATCAAAAATCTACAAAGAAAAAAAGTAATTCTCTAAGAATAGATCGTATAAATCGCCCTACAGAAGATTGGAAAAGAGAGATACGTTACAGTATTTTTGCAGGAGAGGATGAAATTTAGAATTTATATCTTCTTAGATTCTAAAATGAAGTGTAACAGAGATTAAATTACTGGTGGTCAGAAGCAAGATGCTATAGCATCTTGCTTCTGACTGACTAAAGTCAAAGGTGTCTACTATTGGATATTATTGTTTTCTTTTAATAGTTAGCTTATCTTTCTTTCTAAGTCCTTTTATGACTGTAAAATCGCATTCTGATCCTAGTCAAAATAAGGGAAGACCACCTTTGATGGCTGCTTAACCTTTACTTTTAACTTAGGTTATTTATCATCTTCTAACCGACTAATAGGTTCTTGGACTAATGTTTCAATACGATTTAAGGGAGCAGGAGACATTACCCAATTAAAGGAGCGTGAATCATCCGGTTTTACCGAATGAATATTAACAAATCTAATAGCTTGTAACTCTATTTCAGACATTCCTCTAATACTTTTAATTAAATCTAGGTCATGTTGAGCAACACTTTTAAAAGAAATCTTAATAGAGCTATTTTTATTATCATTCGTAGCTTTATTGATATTAACTCCCATATTAGTTAATTCATCGACAGCTACTGTAAGTTTAGTTTTTCCATCTTCTGTCTGAGTAGCATTAAGATTTAAAGTTAACTCTATTTTATCTACCATAACTCCAATTTTTTGATTATCTAATTCAAATTTCATTGCTTTAATACCACTCCCTATTGATTTTAGGGCTGCATCAACTGAAATATCATCTTTATGTACAAGCCTATTTTCATCCGTAGTGGGAGTTATAAGGTACTTATTTCCTATAATGACTACTAAAATAGTTAAAATTAAAAAAATTAAAACCCTATATAAAGCAAATTTTTTAAATTCCATGGTTGTAAGTTATTGAGTTTTATATTAATTTAAATATATCATTAAGCAGTTTAAAATACGAGTCTCCATATAAAATTATTGTTTGTTAATAAGAACTGCTATATGACTGATAAGGAGTGTAGAAGGTTGCACTTTACCTATACTAGTTATGTCTCTTTAAGGACATGTGAAACTATTTAACATAAAATCTCTTATACGAAGTCAAAAATGGGAGCCTTAGCTCCCATTTTCTTATTTTAGCTCATGTTCTTTGTAATACTGATGTGACCTTTTAGAATTATGCTTCCAACTTTTAGCCACTTTATAGACATAAGTTGGAAAATCATCCCAGACATGAGGTAAACCAGTACCACGTGCTACACGAATCTTGAGAGGATAGTTTTTATATTCAAGATAATGCATGAAATAAAAACTTCTCTCTTGTTGAGTGCTAAATTTCTTAAAATAAGCACTTCTTATATGAGGATAGCGCTTGCAAAAATAATCATGAGTGTTTGTTTTTACAGGTTGATAATACTGACATTTCAGTTTTTTCATTGTTCCTCCTAGGTAACATTACCTAGAAGGGATCCTCTGCAAAGTAGTACATTTTCTTGAATCCTATAAAATTATGGATGATTTTTTAAATCTTCCATCATCGCTTCACGCAGAATTCTATTCATACGTGTCTGGTAACCTTTCCCTTGAGCTTTTAACCAGGCTAGTACATCGGCATCAAGGCGAACAGAAGTCTGCTGCTTCACTGGACGATAAAATTGCCCATGACGAACAGCATGACTCCAATCTGTGATTTCAGGGATATCCGACAAGTCTAATTTCTCATCTGGAACAGTTCCTTTCGCAAGCAAGCGTTTAATTTCAGCATCTTGCTTATCACTGAAATTTTCATTCAGTTCTTTGCGTGTATATCTAACCATGCTCATATTGATTTCGCTCCGCTCTGGTGACTTCCCTTGCACTAATGATTCTTATAATTTCACAGTCATCTTCATCAAAGATGGTGTGAGCCACAAGCAACATTAGTACGCCTTTAACCATCCCAATAGTTTGCCAACGTTCTTCACCATTGGTATGTCGATCTTGGATAGAGATCCTTAAAGGATCATCAAAAATGAGGCTTGCAGTTTCAAAAGATACATCATGTTTTTTCTGATTCTTTTGGTTCTTAGCCTCATCCCATTCGAAATACAGTTCCATAAAAAACATTCAAATTTGTATATACAATAATGTATCACGTATTTGTATTACATGAGATAAAAAGCTGAAATTTTGGTCAAAATCATAGGCGAAAAGTGACAATTTTGTTCAAAAAAAATCCGCTTTGTTTCCAAATCGGCTCATCTCTGCATTTTTTATTTTGAAAGCAATTTTAACTTATTGATATTACGAAAATATTAAAAAAGTGTTATTCCCAAGTAGAAATGTCCTACCTAATAACCAAATAGAAATGTCCTATATGGACATTTCCAAGTCAAGCACAGGATTCAGATTTCGTTGTTGAATTGCTGTTTTCTGTGCACGTCTGCTTGG
>JAGHSJ010000155.1 GCA_018065935.1 Candidatus Kurthia equi | reverse complement strand
CTGTTTATTTGTTATAACCGTCATTTTTTTATTTTAAAAGTATATTTCCAAGAAAAAATGGGTAAAGTAACCTACCTTCCTTAAAAAAAGCCGTTGAATTGCTTGGTACGATTCGACTTTTTTAGACTTTTTTTCGACAGAAAACGTATTAAATATTTGTTCTAAAAAAAGACAAAATTATTTATCAAATTTGTCTTTTCAAATGATACTTTTCCTTGTATATTTAAGTTGCAAAATAATTTCATAAAAAATCACTAACAGCTTAGTCGATTTAGGGAAGGCAAATGGTGCGTCACCAGTTTTCTGGTTCTAGTGGGTTCGATTCCCACCCCGAAATTTTTTATGCACCTTATATGAAAAATTTCGAGGGTGGAAATGGTCTGTTTTTATCCACCCAAAAGGAGGCGTTAGACATGCTTAAACAACGTGAACTTCACGAGAGTAATGAATTATTCGAATTGTTGAGTCATCCATCTGTCTTTCCTTTTGTTCGTCAAAAGGCTAAAACAGCAGATGAATTATGGTTTATGACACGTCAGCTTATGGACGATGAAGAAAAGGGATTAGTGGTATCTCGAACAATTATTGACGATTGGAATAATCCAATTGGCACAATCACATTGTATGATATCCAAGACGGTGCCGGTTTTTTAGGTACTTGGATTGGAGCACCCTATCAAGGAAAAGGATATAACCAACAGGCTAAATTAGCATTCTTCAATGAATTGTTTTTTGAGCTTGATTTCCAAACTGTTTTTATGAAGATTAAAAAAGAGAACGTGAAATCTCAGCGTGCTGTTCTTAAGCTTGAATACGCTTGCGATGCAAGTGAAAGTCACCCTTCCTTATTCGCACAGGTGAACTCAGGTGAACAGCAGTATGAACTATATAAAATTGAAAAAGACACCTTCTATCTATATGCTGCTCGACAAGCACAAGAAACCGAGCAAGCTATGTAGAACTATAAATACCCGAAACCTCTCTTTCTTGCGCGAGGTTCCGGGTATTTTTTCGTATCAAAAAAGAAGCGAATGAAAAATCCATTCACTTCATAAGTTGATTTATAAAACTAGTTTTTAGCGTAATTCATAATTAATTGCACCATTTCATCTGGTGTTTTAGGTGACTCTGCTTCAGCCATTTTTTGACGCAATGCCGTTTCGTTTGTTTTCAATGTATTTAAAGCTTCCATAAAGCTTGCCGTTGTTAACTCTTCTTCTTGTAACACCTCAGCTAAGCCTTGCTGTTTGAAAATCTTCGCATTGACGATTTGATCCCCACGCGATTGTGCCATTGAAAGCGGAATTAGTAGCATTGGTTTTTCTAATGCTAAAAACTCAAAAATGGAATTGGAACCTGCACGTGACACGATATAATCGCTCGCATGTAGTAAATCGGAAAGCTCCGTTGTGACATATTCAAACTGTTGGTAGCCTGCAAGTGCCTGTAAAGTCACATCCAGATTCCCTTTACCACATAAGTGAATGATATTGTATTCAGCTAATAATGTAGGTAAGTTATGTCGTACCGCATCATTGATGAATTTCGACCCAAGTGAACCACCCATAATTAGAATCGTCGGTTGGCCATTGTCAAATCCACATGCCTGTAAACCACGTGCACGATTTCCTTCAAATAATTCTGAACGAATGATTGAACCTGTGCAACTTGATTTTTCAGACGGTAAGTATTTTAATGTTTCTTTAAAAATCGTAAAGATATGTGAGGCAAATGGTAAAGACAATTTATTTGCAAGGCCAGGTGTAACATCTGATTCATGTGATACGACAGGAATGCCTAATATTTTTGCTGCCATGACAACAGGAACCGATACAAACCCACCTTTTGAAAAGACGATTTGCGGTTTTAATTTGCGTAAAGTAGTGAGCGCTTGGAAAACACCTGCTAGTACTTTAAATGGATCTGTAAAGTTTTTCATTGAAAAATAGCGACGTAATTTCCCACTTGAAATTGCCTTAAATGGTAATTGAGGGAACGCTTCGGAGATAATTTCTTTTTCTATGCCTTCTTTTGAGCCAATATAGTGAACATCATATCCGTTCGCTAAAAATGATGGTATGATTGCTTGATTCAGTGAAACATGGCCTGCTGTTCCGCCGCCAGTTAATACTACGGTCTTATTCTTCATTGGTATAATAAACTCCATTCTATTTATATGAGCATTTTTTATTCTTATTATAATAGTTAAAAACAATTATATTATTGTACTACAATGATAATTCAATGAAAAGGAACAATTGCCCCAATTTTTTTGGAAGGAGACGATTTTGTGTACCAAACAACTACGAATGCACAGCGATGGAAGCTCATGCTTGTCATCATATTACCGATTTTAATTACACAAATCGCTCTGTATCTCGTGACATTTTTTGATGTGTTATTCTCTAGTAAATATGGAACGACGGATTTAGCGGGGGTTTCCATCGGTTCATCCATCTGGATGCCCATCTATGTAGGTATTTCCGGTATTCTATTGTCCATTACTCCAATTGTAGCACATGCAGTTGGTAGTAAAAAATCGAAAGAAGCGACTTTTTCGGTGCAACAAGGAATTTTTATTGCGATTCTTTTAGCACTTGTTGTATTTGTACTCATTATTTGCTTAATGAATCCGATTTTATCACTTATGCCACTTGAACCACATGTACATAAAGTGGCCCATGATTATTTATTGGCGATGAGTTTTGGACTCGTTCCCCTTTTCGTCTATACGGTTCTACGCTGCTTTATTGATGCATTAGGACAAACCCGCATGTCGATGTTTATTACATTAATTGCGACACCGATTAATGTACTATTCTGCTATATTTTCATCTTTGGAAACTGGGGAGCACCCGCACTTGGTGGTGTCGGCGCGGGGATTGCCTCCGCTATTACGTATTGGATTATTTGTTTTATCGCCATTGGGATTACGATAAAAGCACAGCCATTCGATGCTTACGAGCTTTTCAAAAAATTCCCGAAACCTAACTTTAAAAAATGGACGGAAATTTTAAAAATAGGCTTCCCGATTGGCTTAACCATTTTTGCTGAAACAAGTATTTTCGCTGTCGTGACACTCATCATGAGTAAATATACAACCGAAGTCATTGGCGCACATCAGATTGCCATGAACTTCGCCAATCTAGCCTATATGATTCCCCTAAGCGTTTCAATGGGCGCGACAATTTTAGTTGGCTTTGAGGTTGGTGCTGGTCGCTTTAAAGAAGCGCGAGACTATGCGAAAAAGGCGATTATTTTAGCAGTCAGCATTTGTATGATTACATTGGCTATTTTAATTGGCTTCCGTCATGGCATCGCTAGCATCTATAGTGACGACCCTAAAGTATTATCTTTAGCTGTTGGCTTCCTTGTCTATGCGGCTTTCTTCCAGCTTTCAGATGCCGTTCAAGCCCCTATCCAAGGGATTCTTCGTGGCTATAAAGATGTGACTACCGCTTCAATTATGGCTCTTGTATCCTACTGGGTTATTGCCTTGCCACTTGGCTATGTACTGGCTGATTTATTACATTTCGGACCGAAAGGCTATTGGATTGGTTTAATTACCGGTTTAGCAATCGGTGCCATTTCATTATGCTTCCGTTTGAAGATTGTACAAACAAAATATTCAATTGAAAAATAAACTGTCCACTGCTGATTAGTTCACTCTAACTAGCAGAAGGGCAGTTTTTTTATGTTCAAAAAAATATTCGATAGCGATTATTTGATGAATAAATAAGCATAAATCATCTTTTTGTTCATTCTTTTTTCGCTCTTATTTATCGAAGGATTTTCTAAAATCGAAAACGAAGCAATCCATAATGAAAAACGGAAATAAATTTGCGAAAGTATGACTAGCTACAATAATTTTGCTCCATCGGTCATGCCTGGAAATCAGGAAGGTTTCCTGATGCGGTTAGCTTCACCACTTAAAAGCTTACGCAAAAGAATAAAGCTTTAACAGGGTGTTTCTTTTCATCTTTTAATATTAAAAATATAGGCAAAAATCGTATCAAATCCCTTGATTTTCACCTTTCTTATGCAGAGCCTCATTTTTGCACTTACTTTTCAATTGAAAAAAAACGCATACATTGGTAAATTATGTATATAAAAACGGCATACAAAGGAGTTTTTCACTTGGCGAATCACACACATCAAATCTCACTTACTTTACCGCAAGCATCTGTTTGGGCATTTATTCAAGACATGGATCATTGGGCACCATTAATCCCTGGCTACTTAGCACATGAAATGGTTTCTGAAAATGAAGTTACTTGGGTATTCGAGGCAGACCTAGGCTTTATGAAAAAGCCTGTTAAATTAAAAATTGATATTACCGAACGTCAAGAACCAACAAATATCCAGTTTAAATTAGAAGGTCTTTCTGATAATTTCACTGGTGGTGGACATTTTGATATTTCAGAAATAGATCGTGTAACTAGTTCACTTGAAGGCTATTTGGATATTTCATCTGGTGGTCTAATGGGCGCTATGATGAATCCCATTCTAAAAACATTTGTGCCAAAAACAATTGAAGAACTAACGAATAATATTGGTGTGGCTCTGACTAATAATCTTTCCGTTTCTGAATAGTCGCTACTGGTTTGTAACTAGAAAATCCCTTCATTTTTTGCGTAAAATAAATGGCAGGCGTCGTGTTAAAATCGCGACGTCTGCCATTCTTATGCTCAGATACCTTCATGAGAGAACCTACTAGTATCTCAACCTCTATTCAATTAAGCCTTCTTTATTTGATAGTAGTACATCTCGTTCACTTCTGTTAGTCTTTTCATACCGATTTTTTCTAACACATGAATAGAGGCTAGGTTTTCCTTTAACACTTCTGCCATGATTTTATTTACTTTATCCGTAGCAAATGACCATTTAATCAATGCATTTGCTGCCTCTGTTGCATAGCCTTTATGCCAATAAGACTTCAAAAAACCATAGCCAATCTCAACCACCTTATTCAGATTTGGCTTGCCTTTAAATCCTATATCACCAATAACCAAATTGTCAGATTTGCGTACAATCAGCCATGATCCCCAGCCCGCAATTGTTGCGTCTTTTTTCAGTTCTACTAAATAGTCAGTTAAGAACGGTCCATTGTCATACCGCTGGGCAAAAGCTAATTGTGCACTTTCCTCTGTACACTCCACAATTTTTAATCGTTCGGTTTCTAAAATCATTGTCATTTCTCCTGTCGTTTATTGAATCCATTCTTACTTCTACGATCCAACGAACCAAACATAGAATACGGTATGTAATCAACTTCTCTATGATTAACTATGTTCCTTTTAAACATTTTTTTCAAGAGATATTTAATAAAACAATGGAACGATTAATCTTACTTATACAGAGGTCTCATTCATAGCATTTGATTAAGATTCACTTATGACACTGACCTTCTTGAGTACTGTCTCTACATCATCCCAACGATAGATGACTTCATCAATTAATTCTCCTGCAAAATCAATGGATACTGTTTTTACTTTTGTAGCGCCTAAGTGTTCGTAAAAATGCACAGCTGGATTTCCCTTCAAAACGCCAACATATACTTCTTCGACTTGCTGCTCTTTGTAAAATTTGAATATTTCATGTAGTAACTTCTTGCCCCAGCCTCTTCCATGATAGTTGGGCAAAATATAAATAGACGTTAAGTTATATGTATTTTTATGGGCCATTTTTTCTCTTTTACTTGTATCTGCAAATCCAATAATCTGTCCTTCATTATTTTCGATAACCCACACATGATTATTGGTTCGCAAAATATTTTTCTTCCATATATTTTCTCGATTACGATAAGTCAGCTTGCTCAACATTTCCTTTGGAAGAATATGATGATATGTCTTTTGCCAAGTAATGACATGAACATAGGCAATGTTCCGCGCGTCTGCCAAAACTGCTTCTCTAATTTTCATCTTTCAAACTACCCCTTTCAAAAGTAACGCTCAGTATACGACGGAACGAGGAGGAAGTAAAAGAAAGTGCTCACCTAGGATGAATACGTAAAAAAACCAGTGAGCAAGGTTCATTTTCACCTTCTCTCACTGGCTTTCCTGTTTTAATTATTGACCAATAATATCGATAGCATCCACGTGGTCACCGATGATGACTAATTTTGGTGCCATTTTCACATATTCAGGCATCCACTGTGTTAAACCATAGGCATATTGGAATAACATTGGTTTACTATTACCAGCAATCGGCAAGTAGCCTTTCATACGATAAATCGTTTGTGGTAGTGTGCGCACCCAATCTTCGACTTGTTCTTGTGTGAATTCCTGTCCTGTGAAATCTACCAAACGCGAACTCAAGTGTAAATGATGACCTAAGTCTGCCTTTTCGATATGTTCTGGACGAGCTGTTGCTTCCATCGCTTGCAACATTTTAAGTGGTACTTTTGCATTCGTTGTTTGTAATAGTGGTGCATGTGGGTTGATTGCCTGCATTTCAAATGTCACTTTTGCTAATTCTTCCTCTGTTAATAAATCAGATTTATTAGCAAGTAATAAATGTGCATGACGAATTTGTTCCAAGAAAAGCGAACGACTTTGTGGCGTCATTTCATGGCGCATTAACCAGCGCTTACTGTCCGCGACGGTCACAATTCCCTTAATATTTAACTCATCTGCAAAAATCGGTGAATATACCGCATCTAATGCTTCTACCGGATGTGCAGCACCTGTTGTTTCAATGATTAATACATCAAATTTAGCTTCCGCTAAAAGAGATTGAATTTGGGCTTCCGTTTTTTCTGCCCCTGAACAGCAAATACAACCATTTAGCATTTCTTTTAGCGGAACGCCTTCTTCTACTGCTTGTGAATCAAAGTTCAATTCACCTAATTCATTCATAATAACGGCTGGCATTAAGCCTTGATCCTTAAAGTGTGAAATAACATTCGCTAATAAGGTTGTTTTCCCACTACCTAAAAATCCACTTAATAAATAGACATCTTTCATTGTTCCTACTCCTTAATAAGAAAGAGGCAACACATGTGGCTGCCCCTTCTTCTTTATTTCAATTGTTTTAAAATTAATTGGCGCGCTTTTTTCAGTTGTGGATCTTCTTCTTTCAGTTGCTTACGCAGCTCTGTTTGAAGTTTATCCGTAGTTTTACCTGCTAAAACACCGTCAATTGTGATTTTTTCATTCTCTTGGAATCGACTTACTGCATAGGCTGTGTATTCATCATATAGACCATCCACTGTACCCGGATTATAGCCCATTGCTTTCAACATTTTTTCTGCTACTTTCACTTGTTCAGATACATCATTTAACTTCATAGTTTTAGATGAATCTAAGTAAGGTAATGAAGCATAGCTTGGATATGAAACAGTATAGTCTGGTTTGATCCCTTTTTTATGAATCCAGTTGCCATCAGGTGTTAACCATTTTCCTGTTGTATATTTTAATGTCGAACCATCTGTCAGGCTCTTAGCTGTTTGCATTGTGCCTTTACCAAATGATTTTTCACCAACTAATTTCACATTTGCTTTTTCACTTAATGCGGCTGCTAAAATTTCCGAAGCAGAGGCACTGCCACTATCGATTAATACTGTAGTTGGAACGGTCACTTTACGCCCATCTTGTGAATTGATCACTTCTTTTTTACCATCTTTATATTCAATTTGCATCACTGGTTCACCTGTTTTCACAAATAAACTAGCAATACTAATCGCTGTTGTTAAAATACCACCTGGATCTTGACGAACATCAAGCACTAAGCCCTTCATCTTCTTGTCTTCCATTTCATCCAGTTTTTCTAAAAGTTCTTGGTACGTATTATCTGCAAAGCTTGTGATTTGAATATGCGCAATTTTATTTTTCGTCATTTCAGCATAGACTGTTTCAATCGGAATTTCAGCACGTACAAGTGTTAATGTATGTAACTTCGCATCTTTTCCACGTTGATATTGTAAGGTTACTTTAGAACCTCTTTTCCCACGAATTTCTTGAACTGCTTCTGTTGCTGTTTTACCAGCAATTGATTTTCCATTTACGGTTTTAATAATATCATTTGGTAGCAAACCTGCTTTTTCAGCTGGCGAGTTTTTAATTGGCGACACGATAATAATCTGGCCGTCCTGCTCTTGAATTTCAGCACCAATACCATCAAAACTTGATGAGATACTATCATTAAATTGTGTAGCTTCCTCTTTCACCATATAATCTGAATATGGATCCCCAAGTGCATCAATCATTCCTTTTACTGCACCATCTACTAAAGCATCTTGATCTACGTCTTTATAATAAGATGTCCCTAACTCATCATAGGCACTAAAAAGTTTTTGGAATTCGTCATGACTAGGTGTACGAACTTCCACCACTTTCTTTTCGCCTACCGTTAAAGCAAAAATTGTTATTCCTGATGTAGCTAGTATTAATACGATAATCATCATAATTAGTGTAAAAGGTTTGAAACGGATATACTTACCTGCTGGTTTTACTTCCTCATTTACCTCTTGCTCTAATTGTGGTTGAGCATCGTCTTTGGAATCTTGCATTTTTTTATCGTCCAATGTTCTTCACCACTTTCAGTCTCATCACGTGTAAACACACTACCTGTATTTTACCAGTTAAATGTGTCAACGAAAAGTTAAAGTATAGGAAAATAAAGATTTCCTACCTTATTTGTTTGATTTAATGTTTATTTTTAGAATAATTTCAATAATTACTTACTTTTCAACTACAATTCACAGAAATCCACATCGTCACAGCACCAAAAAAATTTTTACATACAAAATTAATCATGGACTCTATTTCTTCTTGGCTTCATTAAAGAAATAACAAAAAGGAAGAAGCCGGCCATCAAAAAGCGCAGTAACCATAGTTTGAGCGACACGCCATTTCCCTCAGCTGTCCAATCTCGCGTCAGGTAAATAGAGCCTATAAAAAGGATACAATAAACAATTGTGTACCGAATGAGCATTTGTTTCACCTAATTTCTATTAAATGATAGCGAAGAATCTAGCAAAAACCAAGATAAATCGGGCAAATCAAAAAGAAATTATCTACCAAAGTATCATTTAATCATCGCAAGAAAAAAAACACCCATTACAATCCCAAAAAACAATTGCCCGATTTGATGCTTTCCATTTGTTTCCCTCTTACATACATCCTATTAAAAAAAGTAGCCAATTGAATAGTGAGCAACACCACCGCATGAACTGAAAGTCTATGCGTAATGGCCCATATGCGTTCTACTAACAAAAACTTCCTAAAATACCACCAGAGTGAATAATGGAAACTAATTTTTATTACTATGTATGAAATCCGTGCTGTAGTTCTCAAAAGAAAAAATACGGATGCTGACGTCTATCGCTACATACATGACGCAGAACTTCGTTTCCCCATTTATTCATATCATATCATTAATCATTAATAAGTTGGACAACATAAGAAAAAGAATGATTCAAGAAATGTATTTATACATCTTCTTGAGTCATTCTTCTGCTAATTTTTTGTAATGATTAATTGCTTATTGCGTAACAGAAAACTCATTTAACTTAGGTGCTAACAAGCTATAAGAAATCACTTTTTTCTTCGCTTGTTTCACTACATCAATATGATTTTCTTCCTTATAAACATACATTGTAATGTCTTTTTTGCCCTGTTTTGTTTTAATAACAAACGGTGTATTATCAGTTTCAGGATGTAAGAAATTTTCTTCATTTCCCGGAAAAATATAGTACTTTTCTAAAAAATTAGCTTCACTAAAATAAGTAGCAAAAGCCTCTTTCTTTTCTGGTGATAACTCTGTTCCATTAAATGTAATCGACGCTTCTTGTGCCACTAATTTTTGATGCATCGCGTATCTTTTTGTTAGCCAGACTACAACAATATTTGGAGGTGCTGTTATCAATTTGGCAATACTTGTGACTACTAAAAGAATAATCAATGTTGTTGTCATACTTTTTTCTGCTCCTTCTATCTTACAAAATGAAATTTCACTACTTATATATGTTTCAAATAACATCAATATAGTAACATATCAAAAGTAATTGTCAATTTCGCCGTTTCCATTGAAATTAACACAAAAAACACACTAAAAATCCCTTTTCATCCACATATTTCATATATATCTCCCTATCATAAAACCATTAATGGGTTTTTTACCCAATAAAGTGGAAGATTTTAAATTTTTCCGCTTCTATTTTCGTGAAATTTTCATGAATTCAACTGTTTTTCATATGATTAATTCACAAAAACTTCACCTTTTTTATGGTCCTTTTCTTTTATGGGCATAAATGATAACTATTTCTTATGTTAACTACTTATCTGATTTCCCGTTTATACCTACAGAAAAAGACCTGAAATGCATACAGCGTATACATTCCAGGTCTTTGATGCTTTTTTTGATTAGTCTTGAATAGCTGCTTCTAATGCCACAACCATCATATCTTTGAATGTTGTTTGACGTTCTTCAGAAGTTGTTACTTCACCAGTGATTAGGTGATCAGAAATAGTTAATACAGCTAGTGCTTGTGCTTTATATTTAGCGGCAAGTGTATAAAGAGCTGCTGCTTCCATTTCTACAGCTAGCACACCGTAGTCTGCTAATTGTTCATTCGGATTTTTCTCTCCATAGAATAAATCAGCTGTATACACATTACCTACACGTAGGTTTAAGCCAGCTTCTTTACCTGCTGCATATGCTTTTGATAATAAATCAAAGTCAGCAATTGGTGCATAATCTAAACCATTGAATAGGATTTCATTCATTTTAGAATCCGTAGAAGCCGCTTGAGCTAATACAACGTCACGTACTTTTACGTCACGGTTTAAAGCACCTGCTGTACCTACACGAATTAATTTTTTACAGCCATAATCTTTTAATAATTCAGTTACGTAAATTGAGATTGAAGGAACGCCCATACCTGTTCCTTGAACTGATACGCGTTTCCCTTTGTACGTACCTGTGTAGCCAAACATATTACGAACATCGTTGTATTGCACGACATCTTCTAAAAATGTTTCTGCAATAAATTTTGCACGAAGTGGATCTCCTGGTAATAATACGATTTCTGCAATTTCGCCTTGCTCTGCATTAATGTGTATGCTCATTAATCATACCTCACAATTTTCATAATATTTTTGGTGTGCATGCGTTTACATGCTTGATTCTTTGCCTATTGTACAGGATTGTCAGACATCTGACAATTGAAAATATTATTTTTCATTCTCTGCATATAATACCCAAAAGTCATCGAATATAATCGCTGACATTTCATCGTGAGCTGCTTCTTCTATGTAGCGAGATAACTCATCAAAACTTTCCGATTGCTTTGGAAATGTATGATCTAAAAACATGGCTTCCGCAAACATTGAAAAATTATCCCCTTTCGCACCTCCACGATATGTTAAAGCAAAATGGTAGAAACTATGTCTCATACAAATTATTCCTTTCTAGTTACTTAGAATCAATTTTTTATAAATTACTATGGCTTTTTTACTTCACATTCCGTAATATATAGAATAGATAGACAATTTAAAATTTACAATAAATTAAAGAAGGTGATTGTTGTGTTTAAGTCTAAAATTGTTAGCGCCTCATCTAAGATTAAATCCGTTAAAATAACTCCCCCAAAAAGGCGCACAAAAAAGTCCGAGAAAAAAGGAAAACGCGCCCGTTATTTTGGGCAAATGATTCGTGAAAAGATTATCATAAATTACACTATTCTCGTTATCGTTTTAGCCGCAATGCTTGTACTTTCATACAATAACATGGAGAGACTTCAAAATGAACTAAATAATTTCACAGGTGAAAGTTTAAATCAGCAAATGAAAGTCAATAATTTGGCTGGTGAAATTGCAAAATTATCGAATATTGAACAAAGCTATATCATAACAGGTAGCCAAGTCTATTTAAATCAATACGAGGAACAAAAAAACGAAATTGATTCGACTATTAAAGACCTTCAAAAGATTTTTGCGAAGAAAAAGTCCGAAAAAGAAATTATTGATACAATTGACCAATTTTATCATAATTACTTAATGTATTCGAATCGTGTTTTGAAATCACGTAATCAAAGTGGTTTAGAAGCGGCTCAACGAATTGTTCTAGTCGGTACAGGAACTAAAGCCATGTCTTATGTTGATATCAATATTGAAAAAATGAATACTACTTTAGCGAAGAAAACAAAAAAAGAAATTTCAGCTTTAGAAAATCGCACAGAATTTTCAATGATTATTTTCTTCACGCTCACACTTATTTCTATTATTTTAGTTATCGTTACAGGAACCATTTTATATCGTACCATGAAGAAAAATACATATAAAATCAATCATTCAATTTTGGAAATGGCAAATGCTGGTGGTGATTTAACGAAACGTGTGGAAGTGAAAACGAAAGATGAATTTAGTTTAATTGCTTCTAGCACAAATGTATTGATTGAATCCATCGCAACGCTTATTCGCAAAGTAAGCTCCCTAACAGAAAATGTTTCTGCTAGCGGACAACAGCTAACGGCTTCTGCTCAAGAAAATGCCATTACTATTCAACAAATTGCTAATTCTACTACTGAAATTGCGGATAGTAGCGAAAAAACTATCCGTTCAATGGATATTTCTTCACAAAAAATGTCGCAGCTTGAGGAAACAACTCTACAGCTTAATAATGACGCCCAATTATTAAGAGAAACGTCAACAAATATGCAAAAAGCCGCAAAAACAGGTCATACATCTGTTCAACAATCTGCCCAAGCGATGATGGAAATTGAAGAGACGATAGCCAATACCAACCAAACGATTACTGGTTTAGGTGAAAGTTCAAAAGAAATCACCTCAATTATTGGAACGATTACTTCCATCGCAGGCCAAACGAATTTACTTGCTTTAAATGCGGCAATTGAAGCGGCCCGTGCAGGTGTGCATGGGAAGGGCTTTGCAGTTGTTGCTGATGAGGTACGTAAATTAGCCGAACAGTCTCAATTAGCAGCTCGTGAAGTATCTGAAATTGTCCATACGATTCAAAATGAAATTGCGACAATTGTTTCGCAAAATGAAGAAGGCGTAAAAATGGTTATTCAAGGTGTTGAAGTTACAAATGCGACGATTTCTGCCTTTGATGCCATTGCCAAAGAGACTGAAAAAACAATTGATACCATTGGCAATATGGTTGAGCGTATCGCACAGACCGAAGAAGTCAGCTCTGATGTGATGCAATCATTCATTGAAGTAACATCAATGGCTGAGCATACCGCTCATCAAGCTGAACAATCGGCTACTGCCGCAGTTCAAGGCTCTGCTTCCATTCAAGAAATCTACGCATCTTCGGAAGAATTATCAAAACAAGCCGATTCCTTACGCGATGTTGTTCAACAATTTAAAATCTAGTGTAGACGATTATATAAATATCTTTAAATAATAAAAAGGCTGATGCGTCATGCGTCAGCCTTTTTATTATTTGTAAGATTAATTACCCACTGATTAGTAGAGGATTTTCTCTAACCATTCATTTGTCTCCATACACTTTTTTGTATAATTGCTCATTCCATTCTTCTCTAAGCAAGCCAAATATATAGTGATTGACGTATTTATCGTAAAGCCATTCTGCACTACGAATCCTTCCCTCTTGTTTAAAACCAAGACGTTTAGGAATCCCCTGACTTTTCTCATTGCCCTCTGCACAGTGAATTTCAATCTTATGTAATTGATAGTGTTCAAAGCCAATTTTCACGAGTGCTTCTGTCGCTCTTGTCATAATGCCTAAACCATTGTATTCTTCTGCTAAAAAATAGCCGATTTCAGCTTTCTTAACAGATTTATCGATTGTATGGAAGCCAATTTTACCGACAATTTTCCCTTGATATACAATCGCAGTATCTATTGCGCTATCTATGGCGAAACCTAATAAATTTTTATGGATATTTTTCTGCACATCTTTTACTTCTGTGGATTGATCTAACCAACCTAACCAGTTTTTTAAATATGCACGATTTTCATGGATAAGTTCAAAAATCTCTTGTGCATCTTTTTGGGTAATTATTCGTAAATGAAGTTCTTCATCTATTGGATATGTGAACATTTACTTCCTCCTTTTCCTTGCTTATTTAGCTACTATATCGGTTTAGAATTATGAGAATTTACTGTTGATTTCGTCAATTAAATTTATACTAAAATAATTTTAAATAAAGATATAAATAGTACAAAATCCCGACTAATTTTATGTAAAATAAACAGAATTTCACTGTCTATTTTTGGACTAAGATGTTACGATATTTCAACAAGGAGTGATTTACATGAAATTATCAAAATACGTATTAGCATTAGGAATTTTAACTGCTACAACTGCACCATATGCCTTAACTTCTACAGAGGCTTCTGCAGCAACTAAAACAATGTCAGGTGTCGTGAGTAAAGACGTAATCGTACGTGCTTCATCTACACCAAAATCTACAAATTTAGGCACATTATCTAAAGGCACAAACGTGACAATTTACAAGGAAACGACTTATTGGTATCAAGTGAAATTCAACAATAAATTAGCTTATATCTCTAAAGATCATGTGAAAAAGAACGTGACAAAAAAAGCAACGACTTCTACTGCTAAAAAAACAACGACTAAAACCATCTCTGTCGTAAAATCTAAAAAAACAGCGAATGCAACCATCAAATCACCTGTCTATTACTATGCTACTGCTAGTACAAAAGGGAAAAAATTAGGCACTTTGAAAAAAGGGACTAAAATTCATATCAACAGCATCTCTAAATACGGTTGGGTTGAATTTGACAACAACGGTACGAAAAACTATGTCTACAAAGATTTCGTAACAAAAATGGTAGCAAAAAAAACAACGACTAAACCAGTTGTGAAAAAAACAACGACTACTCCTAAAACAGTCGCTGTCATAAAATCTAAAAAAGCTGCGAATGCAACCATCAAATCACCTGTTTATTACTATGCTACTGCTAGTACAAAAGGGAAAAAATTAGGCACTTTGAAAAAAGGGACTAAAATTCATATCAACAGTACATCTAAATATGGTTGGGTTGAATTTGACAACAATGGTACGAAAAACTATGTCTACAAAGATTTCGTAACAAAAACAACTAAATAATTTTTTATGAAAAAGAAGGACTCTATATTCCCCTTCTTTTCAGACATCCTAGTTAAAGGTAGAAAGTGCATAAACATATGTGCTTTCTGCTTTTTCTTTATTTCTTGTAAACCTATACTTTAAAAAGCGACGTTTTTTATGATAAAAGAAGCTTTACATTTTCTTTATTCAGACAGTATTCGCTTTATTTACGCTATTTTCTGAATAATTACACTTTTCTGTATTGAATTACAATTCGTGACATGGTAAACTTCCATTAATCAATAGGTTACTGCTAATTGAATAGGTTTCTTATCATGAGAGATGGAGGGATATGGCCCTGCGAAATCTCAGCAACCTCCGTTTGGAAAAGGTGCTAAATCCAGTAAGACATAAAGTCTTAAAAGATAAGAAGGTTAACTCGAAATTATGAGTTCTCTTCTTAATTGAAAGAGAACTCTTTTTTATTACATGAAAAGGATGATGACCATGACGAAAATTGAAACTTTACTGACACAAGTTGGTACACAAACAGATACTAAAACAGGGGCAATTAATACACCGATTTACTTATCTACTGCTTATCGCCATGCAGGTCTAGGACAATCTACTGGCTTCGATTACACACGCACGAAAAATCCGACACGTTCGGTTTTAGAAGAAGAATTTGCGCGTTTAGAAGGCGGAGATGGCTGCGTTGCCTGTAGTAGCGGTATGGCCGCTGTACATTTAGTCCTTTCTCTTTTCAAATCGGGAGATGCGCTATTGTATCCTGAAGATTTATATGGCGGTACATATCGTTTAGCGACACAGTATGAGGAACAATATGGACTAAAGGCGTACTTTAATGATTTTTCATCCTTTGAATCGGTGGAAAAACAAATTATCGAGCATTCAATTAAAGCCATTTTCTTAGAAACGCCAACTAATCCATTAATGCAGGAAATTTCCATTGAGCAATGTGCGGCATTAGCCAAAAAACATGATTTACTTCTAATTGTCGATAATACATTCCTTACACCTTATTATCAACGCCCAATCGAAATGGGTGCTGACATTGTTCTTCATAGTGGTACAAAATATCTTGGTGGGCATAATGATGTCTTGGCTGGACTTGTTGTATCAAAAGGTGAAGAGTTGAGCACAAAAATTTTCCTCCAGCACAATGCAATTGGTATGACGCTGGCTCCTTTTGACAGCTGGTTATTATTACGCGGACTGAAAACTTTGCATCTACGTATGAAACAGCACACATCCAATGCACAAAAAATCGTTAAATTCTTACAACAAGCACCACAAGTGCGTGATGTACTTTACGCTGGTCTTGGTGGCATGGTATCCTTCCGTTTACAATCAGGTAGCCAAGTTGCCCCCTTCTTACAAAACTTAAAATTAATCGCCTTTGCTGAAAGTCTTGGTGGTGTGGAATCATTTATCACCTATCCAACAACACAAACACATGCAGACATTCCTGAGGATGTTCGTAATGCACGTGGTGTGGATGATTCCCTTCTTCGTTTTTCAGTGGGTATTGAAGAAGCTGACGATATTATTGCCGACTTACAACAAGTATTTAATATTTTAGAAAGCGAGGCGATTGTTCATGACTAAGCATGAAAATTTAGAAACAACTTTAGTAACTGGTGCCGTTCAACATGATTATGAAGCAAAATCGGGTGCAGTGAATGTGCCGATTTATGCCTCATCTACTTTCGATCAAGAGAATTTCGATTCTTTTGGTCCCTATGATTATAGTCGCTCAGGCAATCCGACGCGTGATGCATTGGAAAAACTGATTGCGAAGCTTGAAAATGGTACACGTGGTTTTGCTTTTGCCTCTGGTATCGGGGCCATTTCGGCTTCCCTTCTTACGTTGAATGTTGGCGATCATATCGTCGTGACAAACGAAGTATATGGTGGAACTTATCGTTTTATTACAACATTACTTCCGAAGTATGGCATCACCCATACATTTGCTGATTTCACTGATTTAGAGGCGGTTGAAGCAGCAGTACAAGACAATACAGTTGTTTTATTTGCGGAAACACCTGCGAATCCATTACTCGGTGTGACCGATATTCGTGGGGTTGTGGCGATTGCCAAAAAACATGGCTTAAAAACATTCGTCGACAATACATTCATGACACCTCTGTATCAAAAACCATTGGATTTAGGAGCAGATGTTGTCCTACATAGTGCAACGAAGTTTCTAGGAGGGCACAGTGAGGTAATTGCGGGTCTTGCCGTAACGAAGAAGGATGATGAGTTAGGCAAAGCCATTTACGCGATTCAAAATGGCATGGGCGGCATTTTAGGGCCACATGACTGCTTCTCGGTCATTCAAGGAATTAAGTCCCTTCATGCGCGTTTAGAGATGTCTTCTAAAAACGCTTTAACTATCGCCGAATTTTTACAGCAGCAAGAAGATGTCCTTGAAGTGTTCTATCCCGGCTTACCAACACATCCAGGCTACGACATTCACCAAGCGCAAAGTACTTCTGCTGGAGCAGTCCTATCCTTTAAACTACCAAATCGGGATTTCACAAAAGTTTTTGTAGAAAGTATGCAAATTCCGATTTTTGCTGTTAGTCTTGGTGGTGTTGAATCGATTCTATCTTACCCAGTAACAATGAGCCATGCTGCCATTCCACAGGCCGAACGTGAAAAACGAGGCATTACAGACGGCTTACTTCGCCTATCTGTCGGCTTAGAGCATGTCGAAGATTTAATCACTGACATTACACAAGCACTAGAAAAAGCAAAAACAGCGGTTACAGTTAAATAAGCAAAAAACGTCAAATGAGGAGTTCCTCGTTTGACGTTTTTTCATGGTTAATTTATTACTTAAACTTATAATGTGTCTTGTCTACTGCCTGATACATATTACAAATCATTTAGATATTTGAAAAATGCTGTGTTTTATTCGCTAATTCTTCTAATCCCAACTTATATTCTTGAATTAATTGCTCGATATAGCCCTCTGCAGACTGGACAGTTTTGATTGGTGCAATCCCTTGTCCACTTCCCCAAATATCCTTCCAAGCCTTCGCTCCACCTTCTTTAAAATCTGTGGCAGATGGATCGCTTTCTTTCAAGTTTTCAGGGTCTAGACCTGCATTTTGAATCGACGGTTTTAAGTAGTTCGCTGAAACGCCTGTAAATAGATTGCTGTAGACGATATCATCTGCTGTACTATCAACGAGCATTTGCTTATACGCTTCCTGTGCATTCGCCTCTATCGTCGCAATAAATGGCGTACCAATATACGCTAAGTCTGCTCCCATCGCCTGTGCGGATAAAATAGATGAACCCTTCGCAATAGCCCCTGCCAGTACAAGCGGGCCATCGAACCATTCACGAATTTCTTGAATAAGTGCAAACGGACTTTGTTGTCCCGCATGTCCCCCTGCTCCTGCTGCTACAGCAATTAAACCATCTGCACCCTTGCTAATCGCTTTTTTCGCAAAGAAATTGTTAATGACATCATGAAATACAATGCCACCATAGCTATGTGCCGCTTCAAATACTTCTTCACGCGCCCCCATTGAGGAAATGATAATTGGCACTTTGTATTTCACACATAATGCCATATCTTCTTGCAAACGATCATTCGTACGATGAACGATTTGATTTATCGCAAATGGTGCTGCCGGACGATTTGGATTCGCTTCATTATAGCGGGCTAATTCCTCTGTAATTTCAATTAGCCATTCTTCTAATTGACTGTTTGTTCGTGCATTCAAAGCGGGCATTGAACCGACAATCCCCGCCTTGCATTGAGCAATGAGCAATTTAGGATTACTAATAATAAATAAGGGTGAAGCAATGACTGGTAGCTTTAAACCATGTAAAACTGTTGGAATATTCCCCATCTCTTTTCCTCCATTCATCTATACAATAGTCGTTTTGTTATCTATACGATGAAATTGTCTTTCTACTAGTTACTATTCTACACAAGTCATCATTCCCCTTTAATATCAAAAATTATCTTCTTTATTCATAAAAATTCTCGCATAATCTCATTATTTATGATTTTAAGACAAAATTAAAGCCCGTACCACAATTATCGTGATAGGGCTTCCTTTATTTATTGAACACGCTATATTTCAGTTGAGAATTAAGCAGTAGCTGTCGTTTTCTTTTCCATATTAAAAATATAAATACCGATGAACATCAATGCCAATCCTGCAAAATGCGTCCAATCTAAATCTACCTTTGGTAGCACCAGAAAACCTGTTGCATCAAAAATAACAGATGTAGTTAATTGAGCAATGACACTAATGACAATTGTTTTTGTCGGTCCGATTTTTTTCATAGCTGTCATCGTGCAGAAAATCACACCGATACCAACTAATCCAAAGAACCAATAATACGATTTCATATGGCTAAAGTCAAAAAGATTCGTTCCTTCGACGAAAAATCCAACGACTAACGAAGCCAGACTCCCTGTCAATAAAATAAATGATGTAGCTGCCCAACTGCCGACTTTAAGGTTTACATGGCGATTAAAAATCCCTTGTACCCCTACAAAAATGCCTGCGCAGAGAGCAAATAATAATCCAACGATCAATGTTAACGCTCCTCGTATATGTTTTGTTTTGCTAATTTATAAAGTTGGGGACGATTCAAAATACGTATCGTCCGTTGTGAACGCTCGATGAGGCCTTCTTCACCTAGCTGTGCGATAATGCGATTTAAATGACGATAGCTCGTCCCGATAGAATCAGCTACGTCACGTATATGTTGCAATGATACATAGTTTTCAAATTCCGTTGTTGAAGAAAGTAAATAACTCGCAAATCTTACATCCACACTATGGAGCATATTGAATGACTGGGCATGTGCATTCTCATAAAACTTTCGCGTAATATGGTCTAAGAGAAATTGAATGAAGGGAAAATGAGTACGTCCATATTCCTCCATGATTTTCATTGGAATTTTAAGTAACTTGCCATCTGTCACAGCTTCTCCTGTATTTAAATAGGGCTGTTGCTGCACAAATTCGATATCACCAAATACACCGAATGGCTGGGTAAAAGCAATAATTAATTTGCGCCCTTCATCTGAAGCTGCGAATATTTTCAAGCGCCCTTCTACCAAGAAATGCATATACTCAGGAAAATCACCCTGTGTGAAAATATACTGGCCTTTTTTAAATGTAGATAGGGTCATATGTGCTACTACCTGTGGTGGTAAAACCTTATTCAACTTAAATTGGTCAATATAGCTTTGCATATGTCATACCTCCATTACATCGTAATTAATAAAGCGCCTGCAATCATAACAACTAAACCAATTACTTGTTTACGTGCGATTGGTTGTTTTTTCATGTCAAATACACCAAATGCTTCAATACAAATTACTACGAGTAATTGAGCTACTAATAGCGTAGCATTAGATACTGCCGCCCCTACAAATCCTACGGCTATTACGCTTGTTGCTACAACTACTGCGCCAAATGAGCCACCAAATAAATACAATGGTTTGACATCTTTTATTGGACTAAAATGATCGTCTTTTTTACATAAATAAATAATAAATGCACCACTACCCGCTACTGCTTGTGTAATCATAGCAGTTGACCAAGTGCTTGTTTCTGTGCCGATTGTTGCATTAAAAATATTTTGTGTTGCCACAAATATCCCTGCTAAAACAGCAAATACTATACCTTGCATAATTGCCTCTTTTCTTCTTCTTTGTTATTACTCTTATTTAAACATGTTGTCTCTCCATTAAAAAGGACATGTGTCCCAAAATAACGCTTACATCTATTTTTGCATAGAAACCCCAGTCTGGCTACTTTTAAATAAATAAAAAAGGAACCGCATAAAAATATACGATTCCTCTCCTTCATTATGCTATTATTTCAACCATTGAAATTAAGCTTTTGAACTTACTAAGATTTTCGCTTGACTCTTATCTGAGCCAAGTAATTCAATACCGTCTTCAACAAGATTGTCTAAAGCAATTTTCTTCGTGATGACTTTCTTCACGTCCATTTGTCCAGCAGCAACCATATCAATTACTTCTGGGAATATGTGACGGTAACCTAAGAAACCGCTAATATTGATTTCACGAACAACAAGATCCATTGCACTCATCTCAACAGGCTGTGCGAAAATACTTAGAATCATCAATTGCCCGCCTTTTTTCAGTACATTCATTGCACTCGTAAATGTAGCCTGTACGCCTGCTGCTTCAAAAGCAAAGTCAATACCATGTTCAAATAAAGAAGCTACTTTTTCTTCTACACTTTCATCCATACTATTAATTGTCAGCGTAGCACCGACTTCTTTGGCTTTTTCTAAGCGTTCATTCGAAATATCAACCGCTAGAATGGATGTGGCACCTGCTGCTTTTAATGAAATAATCGTTAGTAAGCCGATTGGACCTGCACCGAATACGATTGCAGAGCTTCCAGCTTTAAAATTACTTGCCTTCACACTTTGGAATGCAACTGCTGTTGGTTCGATTAATGCCCCTTCTTCTAACGAGACGTTATCCGGCAATTTATGCACTTTTGTTTCATCTACAACTGCATATTCAGCAAAGCCACCATCGTCGTTTAAGCCGATAAAACCGGCATCATTGGCTAAATTATATTTACCTTGTTTCACAAAATAATCATCTTCAGAGAAAATAAGTGGTTCAACTACGACACGATCGCCTTTAGCGAATTTCGTCACATCAGTGGCAACTTCAGTAACCACACCTGAAAATTCATGCCCTAATGTTAGTGGAACTGAACGTCCGCTTACTGGATGCGGCTCAGTTGAAATACCGATTCCGTGGAAGTACGCATGTAAATCACTACCACAAATTCCTGTCCATGCGACCTCTATTTTCACTTGTCCAGATTGAACATCTGGCTCTTGAATATCTTCAATTCTTACATCTTTAATACCATAAATACGTGCTGCTTTCATCATTATTCCTCCTAATATTAGACTGAATACTAAATCTACAACTGTATTCCTCTACTCCATAGTCTAGTTGGTATCATACAAAATATCAAATTTTTAGATTATACAACTATTTTTGTTATTTTTACCCACAAAATCATACGCAGAATAAAACTATTTATCTAGTTTATACCTCGAAAAATAGTATTCAAAAATTTTTATTAGACTAGCTGTTATGCTGATTTTTAGGTTCTACGTCAAATGTTGGGGTGGAGTGATTTGAAAATTCAAATCACTCCACTTTTTCTATTTGTTTGCTTCGGACGAATGCTTTCCGCCGGCGAATTGCTTGCCATAAGAACAGCTATAACGTCGTCTTTTATAATAAAGAATCGTTAATCGCTTAGGCCTACAGGACGTAGGTCAGGCAAGCAATTTAGCCTGGATGGTTATTTTATTGCTTGTCTTCCTCTTTATTTAGATGCTTTATTTTTTGAATACGGTAATCATGTATTTTAGTTGTGGTATTTA
>JAGHSJ010000121.1 GCA_018065935.1 Candidatus Kurthia equi | reverse complement strand
TGCGTATGGTGTGTATTAAAAAATGAATATTTTTTAACCAAAAATTCAATATTATTGAATTTTAAAGCGTCATTAAAATAACCAATAAAATCAATATCTTATTTTATTTCAAGTTTCCTAGCATCTTAGGCTACAAATATTTATGCAAAATTTATGCATTTTGTATGCAAATCAACTGCAAAAAAACTAATTTTATGCACTCTGTGTGCAAATAGTATATAAATAATATACAAATAACCTTCCAGGCTACCCTTTAAGTACCTAAGTGAATTACAGAAGATGAGGATGAAGAATGCGAAAAAAATTTGGGATTTTTAAAGAAAAGTACCCTCATATCATTTCTATGTTAGAGAAAGGCTATCCATATACTGACGTTATTTTGGATCTCAAAGACAACCATCAACTAGACTTAAGTTTCAATACTTTTAGAAGCTATCTTTACCGGTATAGAAAAGAATTAAATTCTGTTATGAATACATCGGAAAAATTGACAGCCACCCATACGTATTCAGACGATCATTTGAAAAACGTAGATACATCTCATAAAGAAGATTCGCTGCAGCCTACTCTGACTAAAGTTGGCAGAACACAAGAAAACATGAGTTTTCGAGATCGTGGACAACTTTTTATTGCTCGATTAATGAGTGAGTCAGAACCAAATGAAGATTAAATATATCTGTATATCTTTCTATTCTCTTCTATAAGCCCTAACTCCAAAAAAGATGAGGTTCCCCCATAGGTAGGTTTAAAAGTCAGTTAAACAGCAAAAGAACGCATTTTAGCGAGTGTCTACGAGCGAAGTATTGTTATTAAAATTCTCACTATGTTTTTTCTCTGATTACAAGCTCTCCCTTTGATTCAAAAACTTAGATACAGAGCATCCCGAAGGGTGCGAATAGATTTAATTTGAGTCTAGATCGAGCGAAGCGAGCATAAAAAAACTCATGAGCGAAGCGAATTCCGAGTTGCTTTTGCTTTTTTTTAAAGTTATCACGGGATTAACCAAAAAATTGCCCCTTCGAACTGAGCGAAGCGAAGTTCAATAGAGTTTGAGCGTAGCGAAAACCAAGGGCAATTTTTCATGCTCAATGTTTTTAATTATTTTTAATATTTTAATGCTTTTAGACACGCTGTAATACTTATGAATAAAGGCTTTCAGCCTTAATAAGACTACAATCTCTTTGCTATAAGACTACAATCTCTTTGCTTTTAACTACATTGAATGCTAATGTAGTCTCAATAAAGGAAATAATTCCACTCTTATGAAAAACGATTTGATTGTAAAAGATAATATTCTTGTTAATGCTAGTTATAATTTAGAAGTTACAGAACAAAGACTTATCTTATTATCTATTATTAGAGCCAGAGAAACTGGACAAGGTATTACTTCTGATAGCAAGTTAGAGATTCATGCTTCTGATTATGCAACTCGCTTTAATGTCACAAAAGAAGCTGCATATAGTGCTTTAAAAAATGCTGTACATAATCTTTTTGAAAGAAAATTTTCCTTCAAAGATAATCATGCTGATACAGACAAAGAGATTGTAGTCAAATCTCGTTGGGTAAGTAGAATTTCATATGTAGATGATCTTGCAATCTTAGAAGTGACCTTCGCTCCAGATGTTGTGCCTTTAATTACGAGATTAGAGAAACAATTTACAAGTTATCAATTAAAACAGGTAGCTCAATTAACGAGTAAGTATGCTATTCGCTTATATGAGTTATTGATTTCATGGAAAAGTACTGGAAGAACACCAATCATTGATATAGCTGATTTCAGATCTAAATTAGGTTTAGAAATAAATGAATATCAGAAGATGATTAATTTTAAAAATCGTGTATTAGAACCTGCAATTCAACAAATCAATGAATTAACAGATATTGTTGTAAAGTATGAACAGTTTAAATCAGGTAGATCTATTTCTGGTTTCCAATTTAGTTTTAAACATAAAGAAGAGTTAATCCAAGTTAATAATAATATTAATAATGCCGTTTATTTAGCATCTAAAATGACAAATGCTCAAAGACATATGTTTGCTCATAAGCTTTCAGAACTTCCTGAAATGGGGAAATATTCGCATGGCACAGAGAGTTACCAACAATTTGCTATACGTATTGCAGAGATGCTGCAAGATCCTGAACAATTTAAAGAACTATATCCATACTTAAAAAAAGTGGGATACATGACATCAACGAAAAAGGACACTATGAATGGCTAAGTTATCACTCAGTGAGGTATCTAACCGCTTTAATGTTAGTCGTTCAACGTTATATAGAGCTATAAAGGAAGGACGTATCAGTCGTGGTGCAGATGGCCTATTTGATGTCGCAGAAGTTATTCGTTGCTTTGGTGAACCAATTAAAAAGCACGATCCAAACCAAGTAACAACCTCACCCAAGGATGATGCTGATTTGCGTCAATTAGTCGACTTTATGAGAAAGGAGATTGAATCATACAAAGATAGAGAAAAGCGTTATTTAGACCAAATAGACCGCTTTCAATTACTGTTAGGGCATAAAGAGCCTGAAGATAAAATGTCTCATGACACACCAGTGACACAAACCAATGAAACACCATGCGACAACACTAATGAAACAAAAAAAGATTTTGATAATAAAGGAATTTTAGAAAAAGTTGTGTCTCATGATGTACCAATGAAACGGACTAGTGATACACATTGGAACGCTTCAATGAAAAGAGATGAGACAGCACAGAAGCGTAGCTTATTTAGCCGAGTCTTGAATGCAATTATTAGTGATAATTAGTACTTATAAGTAACTTGAGGGGTATGGCAAATTCAGTAAGAATAAAATTACTTAAAATCATATATTATGATTTTAAATAATTTTATTGTTTTCAATATAATCTTAATATATTGATTTTTATAGATTTAAAA
>JAGHSJ010000094.1 GCA_018065935.1 Candidatus Kurthia equi | reverse complement strand
ATATTCTATACACCACTCATATTATACCAATAATCCTAACATAGAGATGTCATTTAGACGAAACGAATAGAAGTTTTTATTCAAATTTCGTCTATTCTAAGTCAAAATTTATCGACCGTCATTTTAGAATTTCAACTCGTTAACAAAACGGTTTACTTGCTAGTATGTATCCTGTAGAATAACTATTCCCTTTTCACTAGTAAACAATCAATAAAATAATAAATTTAATGAACTTTCTTGTTATAAAATGATGAAAAAGTTGTTTTTTTGTCATTTCTATCATTTCATTCATAATTTTCATATAAACGAGCATAGCGAAAATAGCGCTAGAAAAAACAGCACAAAAAAAGAGCCTTCCTAAGTTGTTTGGTTAGGTGGCTCTTGATTCACGTTTTTTTATACGTCAGATTCATTAATTGCGACAGCTTCTTCCTCGCTTGATTCCTCATACGCCTTCAGTACAGAGTCTTGAATTTTAGTACGCGTGCCCGAATTGATTGGGTGCGCAATATCACGAAACTCACCATCTGGTGTTCTCTTACTTGGCATAGCCACAAATAAACCTGTGTTTCCATCAATCACACGAATATCATGTACAACAAATTCACCATCAAGTGTGATGGAAGCAATTGCTCTCATACGTCCGTCAGTTTGAACTCTACGTAATCTCACGTCTGTAACTTCCATTTTCTCACCACCTCTCCTCTAGTTGCAAAACCCACCCTATACATATACTATTTCTGCAAGAATTATCCAATTCCTTCTTAATTATACAATTTATTTTGACTATTTTGGAAAATTTTTTGTGACAAAAAAAAACAACCCTGTTTATTAGGAGTTGTTTCATTTTTATATTATTTTACTAAAGCAATTACTTCGATTTCAACTTTAGAATCTTTCGGTAGACGAGCTACTTCAACAGCACTGCGAGCTGGTTTATGATTTCCAAAATGTTGCGCATAAGCTTCATTCATTTCTACAAAATCATTCATATCGGCCATAAAAACAGTTGTTTTCACAACTTGTTCTAAAGAACTGCCCGCTTCAGCTAAAACAGCTTTCAAGTTTTCAAAAACCTGATTTGTTTGTGCGGTAATATCACCATCTACCATTACACCTTCAGCAGTCAATGGAATTTGACCTGAGCTGTAAAACATATTGTTAACGATCATACCTTGTACATATGGCCCGATAGCTGACGGAGCCTTTGAAGTTGCTACTACTTTCATTTCTAGTTTCCACCTTTCGAAAAGTAATTTCCCTCTGTTAATTCAATTGTGCGATCTTTTTCATTTACTTCTTTTAGCTTCACTAATGAATAATAATCATCGACTAAACGTTCATCAGGGTGTTCTGCTTCAACTAAAACAGCACAGCCTGCTAATGTACAATCAAATTCTTCTAAAAGATTTTTCATCCCATTCATTGTTCCGCCGACTTTCATAAAGTCATCCGTAATTAAAACACGTTGTCCACTCTTCATGCTACGTTTAGACAATACCATTGTTTGAATTCTACGTGAAGAACCCGATACGTAATTAATACTTACTGTCGAACCCTCTGTCACTTTATTATCACGACGTACCACTACTACCGGTACATTTAGATGACGTGCAATTGCATGGGCAATCGAAATACCTTTTGTTGCTACGGTCATAACAACATCAATTTTTTGATCACAGAAGGCTGAAGCAAATACTTTTCCTACGCGATTCATCAAATCTGGATTACCCAGTAAATCTGTCATGAACAAATAGCCACCCGGTAATAGACGATCCGAATGTCCAAGTTCTTGTTTTAACTCTTCAACAATTTTAGTCACAGTTTCCGTTTTCACTTTAGGAATATACTTTACCCCACCTGCAGCGCCCGGAACTGTTACTAATCTTCCGATTCCACGTTCTTCAAATGTTTCTTTAACAATCGACAAATCTTCACTAATAGAAGATTTTGCGGATTGATAAGAATCAGCAAAGAATGTTAAAGGAATCAATTGCTGCGGATGTTCCATTAAATAATACGTCATATCAACTAGACGCTCACTACGCTTCCATTTCATGCAATCCACTCCTGAACACGAATATTATATACAAAATCTACCACAAACATACGCATTTAAGCAAGGGACTCACGTTCACCTAGCATACGTACTGCATACACCTCATCACAGAAACCTCTTAAACCGTTCACAATTCTCGTCGTACGTGCTTCATTTGATACTAAACCAAAGACTGTTGGACCACTTCCGCTCATTAAGACAGCGTCCGCTCCAAAGCGTCTCATTTGTTCTTTTATACTAAGTACTTCTGGATGTAACTCCATTGTTACGCTTTCTAAAACATTGCCGATATTTTGGCACATTTTTTCATAGCTACCTTCAGTAATTGCATCTACCATATTTTTCGTATTTGGATGTGTTACACGATTTAAATCTAGTCCACCATAAACTGCGGCTGTTGACACGCCAATCGTAGGCTTCGCCAATACAACCCAGCAATTTGGTGCTGTTCCGATATGTTCTATCTTTTCGCCTCTACCTCTTGCAATTGCCGTACCACCGTACACGCAATATGGGACATCCGAGCCAATTTTAGCACCTAATTCTGCAATCTGATCCAATGTAAGATTCAAATTCCATAATTCATTTAATCCTTTTAAAGTAGCGGCAGCATCACTGCTTCCTCCTGCTAATCCTGCAGCAATTGGAATTTGCTTATCTATTGTAATCGACACACCTTTATTAATTCCGTATGTATCCTGCAATAGCTTAGCAGCTTGATACGCTAAATTGCGTTGGTCGTCTGGCACGAAATTATTTGTAGAATGGATGACAATTTCTTGATCTTGTCGTGGTTCCAAGCCTACTCTATCTGCTAGATCTACAGTTGTCATAACCATCTCAACCTCATGGTAACCATCAGCACGTTTACTAAGAACGTCTAATGTTAAATTAATTTTAGCTGGCGCTTTTACATAAAGCATATGAAGATCCTCCACTTCTTTCCACGTTGCGAACTTCGCCCGTTTATCACTGCTTACATTTTAGCATAACTCATCTGACAATTGGAGGAATAGAAAACAATACAAAACAAAAACACTTACTTAAAGCTACCCAGCTGGTCGCCTAAATAAGTGCCTAAAAATAGATGTATGAATACTAGTCAATAGCTACTGCTTGAATTGTTTCATCATCAAATGTAATTTCTACTGCTTCTGTTAAAATATCTGCATAACTGTATGAAACGCGTTCAAATGCATTTTCATCTTGATCTAAATCAACTACAAATACAGCGCGATAAGTTTCACGTAATGTTCCAGCGCGCTCGATCGTTTTCTTACGTCCACCGTTGGCTTTCAACTGAAGACGTTTGCCTAAATGACTATCTAACGACTTTTTAATATCGGCTAAAGTTTTTGGCATTTTCGCTTACACCTCACTAACAATAGTATAGCAAAAAAAACCAATTACGTCAATACATAAACAAATATTTTAACAATCCACAATAGTGATGTCAATCAATTTTACCGATTTTACTAGATTTTTTTAAGAATTCTTGAAAATTGGTAACAAACTGTCTGCAAGTTTGCCAAATTCAAGGATTGAGAGTGTTTCTCCTCGTCTAGTTGGATCAATATCAACTGAAGCTAAAGCTTCTAAAATAGCCTCTTTATTTGCTTTACCATTCGGTAATTGTGACTGTAAATTATTTAATAATGTTTTACGACGTTGTGCAAATGCTGCTTTTGTAATCGTAAAGAAAAACTTCTCATCTTTCACAACTACTGGTGGCTCTTCATGACGAAGTAAACGTAAGACAGCTGAATCTACATTTGGCTGTGGCATAAATACTGTTTTAGGAACGATCATTGCGATTTCAGCACTCATATAATATTGAACAGCAATTGATAATGAACCGTAAGCTTTTGTACCCGGTTTAGCGGAAATGCGGTCTGCTACCTCTTTTTGCATCATAACAACCATCCCACGAAGTGGAAGGTCCTCCATTAGTAATTTCATTAAAATGGGTGTTGTTACGTAATACGGTAAGTTTGCTACAACCATGATATCTTTGTAGTCAGCTAATTTTGTATTAATAATGGTTTCAACGTCTGCTTTTAAAATATCTGAGTGTACAATATCAATATTGTCATAAGGTGATAACGTATCCTCTAAAACAGGTAATAAACGTTGGTCAATTTCAAAAGAAACGACATGACCAGCTTCTCGCGCTAAATGTTCAGTTAAAGCCCCAATCCCTGGTCCAACTTCAATTGCTGCACTATCTTTTGTTAAATTCGCATGGCCGACAATATTGCGGAGAATATTTGGATCAATTAAGAAGTTTTGTCCTAAGCTTTTCTTAAATGAAAAACCGTATTTTTTCAAAATTTCTTGTGTACGTATTGGTGTTGCTATATCTTTATGCATTATTTTCCTCCTGATTCAATTGGGCAATTGCTTCGCCAAATTGTTGTTCTGTTATTTGAAACATTTCTAAACGTTTGATTAGTTGTTTTCCATTCGTAGGTCCAATATTTAAAATTTCACCTAAACGCTCACGACGTTGACGTGCAGCAGGATTTGATAATAGACGTGCCACAATTAAATCATCCAAAGTAATAGCAGATGTAAAAGTAGATTCATTTACTGTGTATACATTTTCTAAAGCATGACGAATATCTTCAGGTTTTGCATGTTCCACACCAAGACTCTTACCATTTTTCGCAATGGTTTGCTTCTTTGGTAAAAATGCATGCTTCACATTCGGTACACGTTGTTCAATCAACGCTCGTATTCGACGACCAGGATAATCGGGATCTGTTAATACAATTACCCCTCTTAGTTCTTGTGCATGCTCAATTCGACGTAAACATTCATCAGATATAGCTGAACCATTTGTTTCAATTGTATCTGCCTCAACAGCTTGACGAATTGCTACAGTATCGTCTTTTCCTTCAACAACAATCACTTCTTTTATTTTCACGGATGTCATATCCTCTTTTCCTCTATGTTTACAATATTCCTATTATACATGAATTCCTATCAGATGAAAAACCAGTGCATTTCCAATAAAAAAGCAGGAATGTGACTACACATTCCTGCTTCGAATTATAAAATTGTGATTTTCACAGTACGACGACCCCAATTAAGTGCCGCTTTTTTTGAGCTCTTGAACACGTCAATACGATTCCCACGAATCGCACCACCTGTATCGCCAGCGATTGCTGTACCATAACCTTGTACATATACTTTAGAGCCAAGTGGAATAACACGTGGATCTACAGCAATAACTTTTTTACTTGGGTTAGCACGTAAGTTGATGCCTGTTGCTGTACGTCCTGAACATCCACTACAATAAGCTGTGTAAGCTGTTGATGTTACATAGAATGAACGTCCTGCATTCGATACTTTTTTTGTACTCTTCAAGTATTTAGATGATACATAACCTTTCTTACCTTTGTAAGAAACTTTGTACCAACTACCTTTTTTAGAAATATAAGTTACCGACTTGCCTTTAGGTATAGCAAGAATTTTTTTATATTTCGTACCAGCACCTTTACGTAAGTTTAGCGAAGCTGTTGTTTTATATTTTTTTGCAGCAACCGTTTGAATAGATTCGTTTGCAAAACGATTTGCGTAATTATATGATTTCGAAGCAACTTCTTTTGCTTCATTTTTACTTGCCTGTTCATTAGCCGTAGTGCTAAAAATTGTAGCTACTACAAACGCAATCATGAGTGTGAATGTTGTAAAAAATAACACACTCTTCGAATTTTTAAATGATTCCGGGAACAGTTTTTTCATGGACTTATTTAACATGAAAAATACCTCCTTATTCACTTGTTGGATTATAAAGACTCTTTTTTAGACTGTCAACACATGATTATCTTCCTAAAATTAACAAGTCCTCTTATAATCTATCTTTTCAAGTTCATAAAGAGTTGGGACTATTTACTTAATTTTATAAAAAAGGCGATGTGCATTTTCGGTCGTTTTTCGTGCTACCTCTTCAACCGCTATTCCCTTCAGTTCAGCGATTTCAGCAGCTATTAATGGAATATATGACGGCTCGTTCCTTTTACCTCTATTTGGATGAGGAGTTAAGAAGGGAGCATCTGTTTCTAACATAAGATATTCTAGTGGAATTTCTGTCGCAACTTTTTTTGGCATCTTCGCATTTTTAAAAGTTACAGGTCCACCAAGGCTGATAATAAAACGTAATTGATTAATACAAATTTCAGCTGTTTCTACACTGCCACTGAAGCTGTGCATAACCCCTCCAACTTCTTCAGCATGTTCTTCCTTTAAAATAGTTATGCAATCATCAGTCGCTTCTCGATTATGAATAACAATCGGTAGTTTTACTCGTTTTGCTAAAGCTATTTGTTTACGGAATACTTCTTGCTGTATATCCTTTGGCGATTTATCCCAATGATAATCCAAGCCTGTTTCACCAATGGCAACCACCTTAGGATGTGAAGCTAATTGCTCAATCCATTCTAAATCTTCATCTGTACAATCTATTGCATCAACCGGATGCCATCCGATTGCAGCGTATAAAAAGTCGTATTGTTCAACTAACTCCATGGCTCGGTTAATTGTTGGTCGATCAAATCCAACCACAATCATTTTTTGAACATTTGCATCGAGCGCTCGTTGAATTACTTCTGATATGTCTTCGTTATATTGTTCTGAATTTAGGTGCACATGTGTATCCATTAACATCATGGCTTCCTCCTTTATATCTATTTATAATTC
>JAGHSJ010000087.1 GCA_018065935.1 Candidatus Kurthia equi | reverse complement strand
AAAAAAATCCCTCCTAAAAATTCAAACTATATTAAAGATTTCTTAAATCTTTACAAGCATTGAATCTGTGTTTTTACTGAATAAACAGAGGTAGTGGTTGACAGTTTATGAAAATTAGAATAATATGAAAACAATACTTTTGGACGTGATGAGCAGAAAACAATGAGAGCATTGTTAGTCTCTATCAAAATAGCAGAGCTGAGAAATTGAAGAATAAGAGTAGTAGTATAGGTAAATTAGTTGAGAGAGTCGACGGTTGGTGAAAGTCGATCTAGTTCCTATATGAATGGACTTATGAGAGCATTTACGAAAAGGATAGTAGTAAATGACGGCTAATCCACGTTATGGATTTCGAGATAAAATATGCTGACATATTTTAATTGAGGTGGCACCGCGATAATTCGTCCTCATGAAGGGTTTATTCCTTCATGAGGACTTTTTTTAATCTAAAAGTAAATGAGCTGAGTAGAGGAGAGAATGTAGATGGAAAATCAAATTGCATTAGTACAGTCAAAACACCATTTAACTTATGATGAAATGAAGAGAGCCGCAATAGCTATATTTGATGAAGCAACAAATGAGGAGTTAATTATTTCGTTTCTAACTGCTTTAGCTGAAAAAGGCGAAACGGCGACAGAAATTGCTGCACTAGTAGATGTAATGACTAAGCAAGCCATTCAACTCCCAATTTTAGAAGCGGTTGATTATATTGATAATTGTGGAACAGGTGGAGATGGATTACAAAGTTTTAATATTAGCACAGCTTCTGCATTTGTCTTGGCGGCAGCTGGACTGAAGGTGGCGAAACATGGCAATCGCAAAGTTTCAAGTGCATCTGGGAGTGCAGACATTTTAGAGGAGCTAGGACTTCCTAATAATCTAACACCTAAGCAATTAAGTGAATCGCTTACGAAGGAAAATTTAGCGTTTATCTTTGCCCCAACGGTTCATCCAAAATTAAAACGCATTGGCCAAATACGAGCGCAAATTGGGAAACCAACGATTTTTAATCTTGTCGGTCCCTTGGCAAATCCAGTTCCTCTATCGTATCAGCTGACAGGAATTAATCGACCTGACTTTGTCGTAGAGTACGCAGAAGTGATGAAAAAATTAGGGCGTAAACGAGCATTGATTATAAGTGGCGAAGATGGCATGGATGAAGCTTCACTTTATGGGCAGACAACTTGTACTTTGCTCGACCAAAATGAATTGATTTCTTTTACTATTACTGCAGAAGAGGTTGGGTTACAAAGTTATCCGAAAGAGGCGATTCGTGGAGGAACTCCAAGCGAAAATGCCAGAATATTAAGAGAAATATTCCAAGGACAACGGAATGCATACTTTGAAGCGGTGGCGTTTAATGCAGGCTTAGCCCTATATACAGCAAACCACGCGACTACGATCCAACAAGGTGTCAAAATGGCAGTCGATATACTACTAAGTGGAAAAGCCTATGACAAGTTAGTAGCGATGATTCACTATAATGAACAGCTGGAGGTTGCGCAATGACCATTTTAGAAAAAATACTAAAAGAAAAAGAAAATGAAGTAGCGTATTTAATGGAGAAAAAGCCACCAAAAGATTTACAATTACCAATTCACTCATTATATGAGCGTCTGCTTCATCAACAAAGTTTACAAGTGATTGCTGAAATCAAGCGAGCTTCACCCTCTAAAGGTGAAATTAACGGTGCAGTAAATCCTGTAGAACAAGCGAAGCAGTATGAAGCTGCAGGAGCAGCTTGCATTTCAGTTTTGACTGATACGCCTTTTTTCAAAGGAACATTTGATGATTTACGTCAGGTTGCTGCGGCTGTAAACATTCCAGTGTTGTGTAAGGACTTTATTATCCACTCCATTCAAATTGATTATGCACGAGCAGCGGGTGCATCGGTTATCTTGCTAATTGTTGCCGCATTGGAAAAGGAAAAACTGCATGAGCTATATGCCTATGCGAAAGCGTTGAAGCTTGATGTTTTAGTGGAAGTACATAATCAAGCGGAGTATAAAATCGCTGAGGCATTAGGTGCGAAAATCATCGGTGTAAACAATCGTAATTTGAAAACCTTTGAGGTGGATTTGCAACATACAGAATCGATTGCGAGTCAATTTTCACGCACTGAGGGTCGTGTTCTTATTAGTGAGAGTGGCATAAAAACAGTAGAAGATGCGCAAATAGTTTCTTCTTATGGAGCGAATGCTATCTTGGTTGGAGAAACATTGATGCGAGCAACCAATGTAATGGAAACACTGCCACAATTAAAAGTTCAAAAAGTTGGGGTGCTATAAATGGTTCAAGTAAAAATTTGTGGCTTAATGGAAAAGGAACATGTGGAGGCAGCTGTTTCAACGGGTGTTGATTTTATTGGGTTTGTTTTTGCGCCTAGTAAAAGACGTGTAACAGTTGAAGAAGCACAGAGTTTAGCGAAATTGATTCCAAACCCTATTCAAAAAGTCGGTGTTTTTGTAAATGAAAGCTATGAAAATATGATTGAAATTGCCAAGCGGGTCCCATTGGATGTCATTCAACTACATGGGCAGGAGCCACCAGAATTAGTAGAGCGCTTAGCCGATTATACAGTAGTAAAGGCCATTTCTGTTCGTACAGCAGCAGATATTGAACGTGCATCCCAGTACCAGCAAGCAGACTATTTTTTGTTTGATGCACCTGGAACTGATTTTGAAGGTGGAAGTGGTCATACATTTGACTGGTCATTAGTCGAACAAACGGGTATTGACCGTTCACGCACGATTTTAGCTGGTGGGTTACACGCAGGGAATATAACTAAAGCGATAGAACAATTACAGCCATTTGCAGTAGATGTATCTAGTGGAGTAGAAACTAATGGACGAAAAGATAGTGATAAAATAACAAAATTTATTAAAAATGCTAAGAGCGGAGTGAATAGTTTATGACAGTCATAGAGAAAAAAGGCCGTTTTGGAAAATTTGGCGGACAATTTGTACCAGAAACATTGATGACAGCTTTAACGGAATTAGACGAAGCATATGAACTAGCAAAAAAAGATCCAGCTTTTTACGAGGAATTCAATTATTACTTAAAAGACTATGTAGGACGTGAAAATCCATTATTCTATGCAGAGAGATTAACAAAGAAAATGGGGGGCGCAAAAATCTACTTTAAACGGGAGGATTTAAATCATACAGGTGCGCATAAAATTAATAATGCATTAGGACAAGTCTTGCTAGCAAAACGAATGGGGAAAACCAAAGTAGTTGCTGAAACAGGAGCAGGTCAGCATGGTGTAGCCACGGCTACTATTTGTGCTTTATTTAATATGGAATGTGTAGTATTTATGGGACGTGAGGATGTGAAACGCCAAGAGCTAAATGTTTTCCGTATGGAACTTTTAGGAGCAACGGTTCAACCTGTCGATTCAGGATCAGCGACATTAAAGGATGCTTGTAATGAAGCACTCCGTTATTGGGTAACAAATGTAGAGGATACACATTATATACTTGGTTCTGCTTTAGGACCACATCCATTTCCAACGATTGTCCGTGATTTCCAACGTATAATTGGGGATGAAACGAAACGCCAGATTTTAGAGAAAGAAAACCGATTACCAGACGCTATCGTCGCTTGCGTTGGCGGAGGTAGTAATGCGATTGGCATGTTTACACCATTTGTCGAATATGAGGACATTAAACTGTATGGTGTCGAAGCGGCAGGAAAAGGCATTCAATCTGGGGAGCATGCAGCTGCTTTTGCTGATTTAAAAGAAGGTGTACTCCATGGTTCCTATATGTACCTGCTTCAAGATGAGCATGGAATGGTACAAGAGGCCGTTTCGATTTCAGCTGGTTTGGATTATCCAGGTGTTGGACCTGAACACTGCTACTTACATGATACGGGTCGGGTAACCTATACATCTGCTACAGATGAAGAAGCACTAGAAGGATTTCAACTCTTATCTCGTACAGAAGGGATTATTCCAGCATTGGAAACCTCCCATGCAATTAGTTTTGCTAGTAAATTAGCAGCTACGATGTCTCCTGAAGAAATCATGGTGATTTGCTTATCTGGTAGAGGTGACAAGGATGTCGCGCAAGTACGCGATGCATTGGGAGGGAAAGTAAATGACTAAAACACTACAAATAGTAATTGAAGCTTTAACAGCAACGGGAGAAAAAGCCTTTATACCATATATAATGGCTGGAGATGGTGGCTTTGAAAAAACAAGGGAAGCCATCTTGTATTTACAAGATCAAGGAGCTACTGCGATTGAGATTGGGATCCCATTTTCTGATCCAGTCGCTGATGGTCCTGTGATTGAAGCAGCAGGAATCCGTGCCCTTAAAGAAGGTGCGAATTTACAAAATATTTTAGCGTTGCTTCAATTATTAAAACCAGATGTATCGATTCCACTAATTATCATGACCTATCTTAATCCAATTATTCGCTATGGTATTGCTAATTTTGTCAAAGACGCAGAAGCAGCAAATATTAAAGGCCTAATTATTCCTGATATGCCGATGGAAGAATCTAGCTTACTTACAGACTATACAGCTACTACAGATATTTCTTTAATTCAACTCGTATCACTTACAAGTCCAAAAGAACGTATGGCTAAAATCACGAAACAGGCAGAAGGATTTGTGTATGCAGTAACGGTGAATGGCACAACAGGAGAGAAAAAAGAGTTCGGAGAAGCCTTACAAACTCATTTAAAACAATTAAAACAAACCTCACAAATTCCAGTGCTAGCAGGTTTTGGTATCTCTACTTATGAGACAGCGATTGAAATGGGCAAAGAAATTGATGGTGTCATCGTGGGTAGTACGATAGTTGATGCGCTCCATCGAGGAGATGAGCAAACGATAGCCTCTTTTTTTCAAAATAAGACCGTTGAAGCACTAAAATAGTTTGGATTTTAGTGATAACTCCTTTTATATAGGGACTCAATATAACTCTATAAAAAGAAACGATAGCTAGATGTCGTTTCTCTTTTTTATAAAGCGAGATAATTTATTGGCGAACAAAGCCCGCTTTATTTCTACAAAAAAAGAAGTACAAACCCAACTAGGCTTGTACTTCTTTTTGTCGTTTACATTGGTATTAGTGATCTACTGAACCAGAAATGCCTGAACCTGTATTCGCTTTAACAGTAACTTCCGCATATTTCTTCGCGTCTGCTTTCGCTCCAATTAATGAGCCAATCCAACCTGCTAAGAAACCAAGTGGAACAGATACGATTGCTGGGTTTGTAAGAGGGAATAATGCTGTTCCTACAAAGATTGCAGTACCGCCTTCAGGTCCCCAAACATTTGGACTTACAGCAACTAGGATTAATGCAGAGGCTAAACCAGTAACCATCGCTGCCATTGCCCCAGTTGTATTAAATTTCTTGTAGTAAATTGTGTAGATAATGACTGGTAAGTTTGCAGAAGCAGCAATACAGAATGCTAATGAAACTAAGAACGCTACGTTTAATGATTGAGCACCTAATGCAAGGATAATTGATAGAATCGATACACCTAATGAAGCATAGCGAGCTGCAAGCATTTGTTGTCTATCAGTAACTTTCCCTTTTTTAATGATTTGAGCATAAATATCATGAGCAAATGCAGAAGCCCCAGATAGTACTAGCCCTGCTACTACTGCTAAGATTGTCGCAAATGCTACCGCACAGATGAATGATAGTAAAATATCTCCACCTAAATACTCTGCTAATAAAGGAGCCGCCATATTACCAGCTGGGTTTGCAGCAAGGATTTTGTCTGTTCCTACGAAAGCTGCAGCACCGAAGCCTAAGAAAATAGTTAAGATATAGAAAACACCTACAATCCATGTAGCTGTAACTACTGAGCTACGGGCTGTTTTCGCATCCTTAACAGTGAAGAAGCGCATAAGGATATGTGGTAAACCAGCTGTACCAAGTACAAGTGCAATCATCATTGACATTGTATCAATGCCGTTTGTGTATTTAACACCAGGATTTAAATAGGCTTCACCATGAGGATTATGTGTTTTAACATACGTAAACATTTCAGAAATATTAAAGTTAAATTGAACTAAAACCAATACAGAAATTAAAACTGTACCTAACATAAGTAGAGAGGCTTTAATGATTTGTACCCAAGAAGTAGCACCCATGCCGCCCCATAGTACGTAAATTGTCATCATAACACCTACTAAAATAACCGCCCACATATAATCAATACCTAATAGTAATTGAATAAGTGCACCCGCACCTACAAGCTGAGCAATCATATAAAATAGTACGATAACGATTGAACTTACAGCAGCTGTTCCACGGATTTTCTTCTGATTAAAACGTGAAGTAATCATATCAGCTAATGTATATTTACCTAAGTTACGTAGTGGTTCTGCAACGATATAAAGCACCACTAGATATGCTACTAAGTAACCGATTGAATAGAAGAAACCATCAAAACCAGTTAAAGCAATGGCACCTGCGATACCTAAGAATGAAGCGGCTGATAAGTAGTCACCCGCAATTGCGATCCCGTTTTGCCAGCCTTTTAAACCGCCACCAGCCGTGTAAAAGTCTGTTGTTGATTTTGTGTTTTTAGAAGCTAGGTAGGTTACGAATAATGTAATACCTACAATAAATAAGAAGAAGAAAATCCCAATTCCGCTGATTCCACCTGTCATTTGTATCCACCATCCTTAGCCTTAACCATAATTTCTGCTGCATCCTTATCATAAGTTTCAGCTTTTTTTACATAAATTGTTACTAAAGTCCAAACCATGATAAATTGTGCAAATGCGAAAACCCATACCCAAGTAATATCACCAAAAGCTTTTTGGTGTAAAACCTTTGTAAAAGAAGTTAATAAAGGTAATGCAAAGTAAAATAGCAAGAAGAAAATAGTCATTGGTAAAATAAATTTATTCTTCTTTTTCACAAGATTTTTGAATTCAGGACTTTCAGAGATATTCACATATTCTTGTTCTGATAAATCACCTGGAGCATGCTGAACATTTTTTGAATTAACTTCTTTTTCAATGAAGTCTTCTGTCCCATTTAATTTCTGGTCCATAAAAACGCCTCCTTTTGGTTTAATTGTTAATTTGAGGAATAATTACCTTTCCCTGTTTTTATATTATTTGAAAGCGTTTAGAAAAGCAATGTTTTTTTGTTCTAAAAGTGCATATTTTTCTTTAATGTGTATCAATTATTCTGCTTAATGT
>JAGHSJ010000206.1 GCA_018065935.1 Candidatus Kurthia equi | reverse complement strand
TTTATATACAGCATTATTTATAAGAAAAAAATAGTAGCGCAAACCGTTTCATTGGTTTGTGCTACTATTTTTATATCCTCCATGGTTAAACCTGCTAACAACTTATACGACCTAAGCTCGTTTAGCTACATTAATTTTTCAATAAATAATGTGGCAATGCCTAAATAAATTACAATAGAAGTAATATCATTTAACGTCGTAATAAAAGGCCCAGAAGCTACTGCAGGATCAATTTTCAAACGATGCATTAATAAAGGAATGAAAGAACCCGCAATAGTTGCCACTAAAATAGAACAAGCAATGGCTACAGCAACAAGTAAACCAATGATCGGCTCACCCTTCCAGAAATACACAATAGCAAATGCGACAATCCCACAAATAACCCCCATAATAATACCGGTTAATGCTTCTCGAATAACAAGCTTCAGCTTACTCTGCTCCGCCACATCACCTGTAGCAATCCCGCGAACGGCTACCGCTAATGCCTGTGTCCCACTGTTACCTGAAGTCCCACCGATTAATGGAATAAAGGCAGCTAATAATACGACCTTCTCAAGTGTCACTGCAAAAACATCAATTAAATTTGCCGTTAACATGCCTAATAATAAAAGAACAACAAGCCAAGGTAATCGTTTCTTTGCGGCAGAGAAAGGATTTTTATCAAAGGTATCCATATCTGACACACCGGCAAGTCGTGAATAATCCTCGCTCGCTTCTTCATCAATTACATCGATAATATCATCGACCGTGATAATGCCCAGCATTTCTTCTTTTGAATTAATAACAGGTACCGCTAAGAAATTATAATCCTTCATTATTTGTGCAACAGCTTCTTGGTCATCTGTCACATTTACACTCACTACACGGTCATTCATTATGTCATGAATTAACGTATCCTCTGTTGCGATAATCAAATCTCTCAAGGAAATAACTCCTGCCAGATGATTTTCATCATCGACAACAAATATATAGTAAATGGTTTCTGCATCTGGCGCAGCATTGCGCATAATCGTCATAGCTGAGCGCACGGTTGAATTTTTAGGAATGGCTACATACTCCGTTGTCATGATAGAGCCGGCTGTATCCTCTTCATAGTAAAGCAATTCACGAATATCATCTGCTGATTTTTGATTCATTATTTTTAACAGATGGCTTATTTTATCTTTATCAAGTTCATTTAATACATCGACTGCATCATCGGTATACATTTCAGCAATCATTTGTGCCGCATAAGAACTTTCCATTTCATCAATAAAAGATTGATAATCTTCATCATCTAACTGTAAAGATTCAAAAACATCTGCCATCTCTTTCGGGGACAAGTAATGATAAATGACCTGTCGTATATCTGGCCCCACCTTTTCGTAAAACTGTGCCTGATCATATTGGTGAAGTTCTAGAAATTGTGAGCGAAATTCGTCTGTATTCTCATTTTGCAATAATGATAATAATAACTCCTCATCGTACTGTACTTCATCTTTTTCGATTTTTTCATCTATCATGCATGTCCCCTCCTCTCGGGCTCGATGTGAATTTGTAGAAATAGCCATTTAAAATTCGAGTGATAGTAAATGGTTGACATCTATTCATACCGCTATATAGGACGCTTCTTACAAAATAAGTTCCTACATATCCTTGTTCATCTTAGCACTGTAAGTCCTATACATTCAATTGTTACAATAAACAAATTAAAAAAGTATTCCTAAATCTAAGTGATTTAAGAATACTTTTAGGTTTTATTTTTTTAACTTCAATATTTCATTCGGTAGATTTTCTTCAATCGTTACTACTTCCTTCGAAATTGGATGAATGAAAGATACATATACACAGTGAAGTGCTTGACGCTGTAAATGTTTTGTAGAGCCACCATACAACTCATCGCCAACTAACGGGTGACCAATGGATGACATATGTACACGAATTTGATGTGTGCGACCAGTGTGCAATTTTAAACGAATATGCGTAACAGGCTGTGCATCCAACATAAAACGTTCAAGTACGCGATATTCTGTATGTGCGAATTGACCTTCTTCCGTCACCATACGTTCAATCATACTATCCCCTTTACGACCAATCGGTGCCATAATCTCTCCAATATCTTGTTCCAAATGACCTTCTACAAAAGCTTCATACTCACGTGCAATCAAATGTTTCTTTTGCATTTCTGACATCAAATAATGAATATAGCTATGCTTGGCAATACACATTAAACCCGATGTATCTCGATCCAGACGATTCACAATATGAACAGTTGACGCTAGTCCCTGCTCTTTAAAATAATGTACGACACGACTTGCAACACTATCCTCTTGATGTAAATACGAAGGAATTGTAGCTAAATACGTGGGTTTACTAATTACCAACATTTCTGCATCTTCATAAACAATATCAAGCGGTGTTGCACAAGGTGTAATCTGTTCACTCGGTTCTTCCAAAGGAAAATAAACCGTAATTGTGTCCCCTACTTCAAGTAGATGACGTACAGTTTTTTCTTCTCCATTTACGAGAAGTTGGCCTCCACGATGTTTAATCGCAATCAGCCCTTTTTTAGACAGTCCAAACTTCGCAAGCGCTTCACGTAATAGCCCCTGCTTCTCTGCAATAAATTGAATCGAATAGCGTAAATCTTTCATCTATAGTATTAGTCCCTTAAATCGCTGTCGATAAATGAATCATGTACACGTTGCCAGAATGGAAAAGCCTTAAAGCGAGCAAAGCGTACTTTTTCTTTTGCGACACGATATTGAATTGATTTCACATTTTTATGTAGCAGTTGCACATGGTCTACTGTTACCATAAAATCTTCTGCCTGCACTGGCTTCAGCATACATGTGTGATGTGAAGGTAAGATAAGTGAAGAACCTACTGTACGGAACACGCGATTATTAATAGAGGCCATTTCCGTTAACTGCAAAGCTTCTAATGAAGGGTGCAAGATGGCTCCACCAAGTGCTTTATTATACGCCGTACTTCCAGAAGGGGTAGACACGCATAAGCCATCTCCACGGAAACGTTCAAAACGACGGCCATTTAATTCTACATCCATCACAAGTGTGACTTCAGAGGATTTCACAGTCGATTCATTTAGCGCAAGATACGTAAAGTTTTCATCTGAATTTTGATAATTAATCGTTACTTCAAGTAATGGATACTCGATGGCACGAAATTCTCCTTTTGAAATAGCGATGACTAGTTTTTCTAAATCCTCCGGTTGCCAATCCGCATAAAAACCTAAATGCCCTGTATGAATCCCTACAAAAGCTACCTCTGATAACATATGTGTGTACCGATGAAAGGCATGTAAAAGAGTGCCATCACCGCCAATAGATAATACAATTTCCGGTTTTTCCTCATCTAGCTCTAAACCAAAATCAGTTAAATATGAAATAGCTCGATCCGCTAATTCATTTGAAGTGACGTCATTTCTAGATTGTACGGCAAATCTCATCAAACTACTCACTCTCCTTTCTCCTGATGCTCATGAACGATGGACTTAGAAAGTTCTTTATTCTCTGTGAAATATTGTTGTGCATCATGAATTTCATTTCTAATAAGCGACATTTCCTCATCCAGACGAAAAGCGGCTTCTGCTGCATATTGTAAACGCTCCATGATTTCTTCTGGAAATTCACCCTTGTATTTATAATTCAGTGAATGTTCGATTGAAGCCCAAAAATTCATTGCTAATGTACGAATTTGAATTTCTGCTAAGATTTTCATTTCCCCTTTAATTGTTGCTACAGGGTATTCGATAATAACATGATATGAGCGATATCCACTCGTTTTCACGTTTGTAATATAATCTTTTTCCTCAATAATTTTCAAGTCATTTCTTTGGCGAAGTAAGTCTATCACTGTATGAATATCATCTACAAATTGGCACATAATTCTAACACCGGCAATATCTTGTAGCTCATGCGCTAATTTATGTGACGGTTCAAATACAAGTCCCTTTTCCAATGTTTTATCATAAATACTAGCTAATGGCTTTACTCGCCCTGTCACAAACTCAATCGGTGAGGTTTGATTTGTTTTTTGAAATTGTGTTCGAATTCCTTTTAATTTTATCTTCAATTCATCTACGGCTTGTTTATAGGGCTGTAAAAAGCGATCCCATTGTCCCATCATAAAGCCCCCCTAACGTTTCTAAAGCTAGTTCTAAAATAGGCAATCACACATTCCCTACAACGAAAAAGAATGTATGCCCATCCTTTGAATTATCTTCTATATTATATACTAGTGCTTGGATTTCCTCGAATAGACCAACGAGTTTAAAACTTTCCCTTCCATGCGAAAGAGCCTGTTGTAATTAAATAATGGGTATCTGCAACTTCATGTGGATAAAGACAAAGTCATAAACTAAAAATTTGTAGTAATTACATGCTAAAAATCACGTCATACTCATTTCTATGACATGTTATTGTCTACTCATCTCTAGTTGCTTTTGCTTACTTGTATTAAACTACATGCATCTGATTCCATATCAATTCAACAAAAGAAGTTAATTCTCCTTTGTCCTTCTCCCTTCCAAGTATCTCACATATATTTTATCATAAGAGAGTAGTATTATTACAGTGAGATTCGCTTTTTCACGTGAATAAAAGAAAGGTGTGAGTTTATGCCACAGGAGTTAGAAATAGAATTTAAAAATATGCTAACAAAAGAAGAATATGAGCAGTTAATTTTGCACTTTCAATTAAAGTCTGATGCTTTCCATCTACAACATAATCATTATTTTGATACAGCTGACAATGCGCTACGTGCTGTACGTTCGGGACTACGCATCCGTCAATTAAATGACCGTAATGAATTAACATTAAAGGAACCTGCTAATGGGATTGCTTTAACTGAAACAACAGATAGTTTAACGAATGAACAAGTAAAAGCTGTTTTAGAAAATGAGCAGTCCATCCCTGCAATTGATGTATTAAAAAGATTAGAGGCGCTTGAAATTTCTATCGATCATTTGCAAAAAATTGGTACACTTTCAACAACTCGTGCCGAAATAGAGTATAGAGGTGGCTTACTTGTCCTTGATCATTCACAGTACGCTAACCAAGAGGATTACGAGCTTGAATACGAAGTAACAGATGAAGCGACAGGACGCGTTATATTTATGGAGCTTTTACAGGATTGTCAAATTCCTGTTCGTCCCGCTCAAAAGAAACTCGCACGCTTCATGCAAGCAATTAAACGATAAAAGGAGCTTTCACTATGGATATTTCCGCTCTCCAGCAAATGATTCAATTACAGGCGATGTCTCAGCTAAATGCCAATTCAACAGGCAATACATCCACAACAGATTCAGGCGCAGAATCATTTTCAAACCTACTCAATGATTCTTTGGCTACACAATCTTCTGATCCCAAATTAAATCAATCATTGGGCTTAGTAAATGGATTAACTACTCCATCAGCTAACGCTGGCACATCAGCTTTAAGCAACCTAACAAATGACGCAACTAATACGAGTGAGACATTATCTACTATTTTCTCACTTTTATCACAGCTAACATCTAATTCACTGGGTTCTGCAGTTAATGCAAATGCACTAACTACATCTTTACCAACTAGTGTTTACAATAACTACCGAAATACGTATGCGCAAAATGCTGTACAAACAAATACGATTGCGCCTACAACCGCTACCTCAGCAGGTCAAAAAACAGCGTATGATGACATCATCAAAAAAGCCTCAGATACATATGGTATTCCTGAGAAAATGATTAAAGCAGTTATCAAACAGGAATCTGGTTTTGATACAAATGCTACAAGTGGAGTAGGCGCTGCAGGATTAATGCAGTTAATGCCAGCGACAGCAACTTCTCTTGGTGTGACCGATTCATATGATGCGGAACAAAATATTATGGCAGGTACAAAATATTTAAAACAAATGTTAAATCAATTTGGTGACTACAAAACGATGGTAGCTGCCTACAATGCAGGACCAGGCAATGTTTCGAAATACGGTGGTATTCCGCCATTTACAGAAACGCAAAACTATGTAAATAAAGTTATGACTACATTTAATGCATAGCCAACTTCAAAAAGAGAGACGACCTATTTTTTAGGTTATCTCTCTTTTTTTCTATAAATCCACTTAAAATATCCTCTATTTCATCCATGAAATTTATTTATTTTTCATGCTGACATAAATCCATTCTACCCCCTCTAAAGCCTTTGAAACTGTCATTCTTATGCTATTAATTTTTCGGATTTTCGCTACAGTTGCAGTGATTTCTAAAAAGCAAAAAACCATTTGTTTGAGAAATTCGAACTCAATTGCTATTATAGAGTTACAGCTAAAGCAAAGGAGTATAACTTATGACTCAAAGACCTATCATTCCTTACGAGGAAATTGGTGCGGAAACTCTAGAAAAAATGATGAAGATTTTTTATTCTAAGGTTGCCAAAAATCCAACGCTAAAGCCGATATTCCCTGATGATTTAACGGAAACAGCGAGAAAACAAACACAATTTCAAACTCAATATTTAGGTGGACCCAATCTTTATACAGAAGAACATGGTCACCCCATGCTAAAAGCACGACATATACCATTTAAAATTACTCCAGAAAGAGCTCAAGCTTGGCTAGAGTGTATGTCTGAAGCAATGGATGACGTCGGATTAGATGGCAAATTCCGAGAAGTATATTTCAAAAGACTCGTCCTTACCGCGCACCATATGATTAACGCACCCGATAATGACGAGGAGGTAATCGAGGAGTGAATCATTTACAATTAGTAACGGAGCCTGTATCAACTCCAGTTTCTACTAGTAAACCCGTTGAACTTTATGTATTCATCGATTTACTGCAACCAAAAAGCTGGGACTTGCATTGTATTATTAGAAAACTACAAGTTAATTATGGTCAGTACTTTTCAATACGCTTTATTTTAAGTACAGAACTATCTTCTCTCAATGTCGCTTGTCATCGCATCAATAATTGCACAAGCCATGAAGAACTTGTAGATTTATCGCACCCGGTATTGCCTTCTATCGCAGTGAAGGCCGCCGAATTGCAAGGTAAAAAAGCAGGTCATCGTTTCCTAATGAAACTTTTAGAATATTATCGAACAGAAGAAAAGAATATTCGTTCTTGTAATATTCTTACAGATATCGCAAAAGAAGTTTCATTAGATATTGAAGAATTCGAAGCCGATTTCCGTTCACTTGAAGCATCAAGATCATTCCAAAGTGATTTATGCATTACACGTGAAATGGATGTCCAAGAAGTACCAAGCTTTGTATTTTTTAATGAGAACATTGAAGATGAAGGACTAAAAATTTCTGGAAACTATTCATACGAAGTCTATGAACATATACTTGCTGAAATGCTTGATGAAGAATTAATTGCTACACAGCCACCAACTATAGAAGATTTATTTGAGAAATATAATACATTATCTGTTTTTGAGGTCGCGAGTATTTATAACATCTCGGAGCAAGTTGCAGAACGTGAATTAAAGAAAAAAATGTTACAACAAAAAATAGAACGTATTTCTTGTAAAAACAACTCTTTATTCCGTTTAAAAGCCATTTACTGATCTTATTTAATTTTTATCTCATACTTTTACAAGCTTGGCTAAACAAGCTTGTTTTTTTATACCCTTTTTTAAAATGAGTTGCTTTAAAATTCTCTTTTTGCACAGGGATTTAATACATACTAGCTAATCCCCTCCACTGTTTTATTTCTATTTATAATAGAAGAAATTCAAATGGTTACACCTCCACAAAAAAAGCAAAAAAAAATAACCCACAATAGGTTATTGTCACATATCTACCAATGCGTCGCAAATTGAACAGGTACTAACTAATGATTGAAAAGAAACTCCTCTGT
>JAGHSJ010000057.1 GCA_018065935.1 Candidatus Kurthia equi | reverse complement strand
TGTTTATTATGAACGATCATCCCTAAAATATAAATTGGACGAGGTAATGACTTATCAAGAGCGGCATTTCTAGCGATAACCATAGCATCTACAACACCATAGCAATAACCGCGTGGGGTAATTTTTACAACCTTCATTCGTTCAAACTCCTTTCAATACACAGTACTCTTATTATAACGGAGGATGGACCGTTATACAATTAGACGTCACTTAAAGTTAAAAGTTCATAGTTATTAAAGGGAAATATGAAGTTTTCGTAGCATTCATTTTGAAACTGCTAATGAATTTGAGATTTTTAGTAAGTAGTTTCTTTCGTATAAGTAGTAAAAATCAATTGACATAGCCTATTTGGATTCGTTATGATAACGGAATGTGCTACTTGAACGGGAAACGTGTTACAATGTAGAAAGCATGTGAGGAGTGACGTAAATGTCTAAATATACAGATTATAATTTCCAGCCATTTTTACGCGAGGCAATCGAGAAATTAGGTTTTAAAGAACCAACAAGAATTCAAAAAGAAATTATTCCTTTGATTTTAAAAGGGAAAAGTGCTATCGGACAATCGCATACAGGAACAGGTAAAACACATAGTTTCCTTATTCCAATCGTAGAGCGTATCCGTCAAGACAAAAAAGAAGTACAAGCAGTAATCACTGCACCAACTCGTGAGTTAGCACAACAAATTTATACAGAATTAAATAAATTAGTTGAAGGCTCAGACATTCAAACAAAAGTATTTATCGGTGGTACGGATAAACAACGTCAAATTGATAAATTAAAAACACAACCGCAAATTATCGTAGGTACACCAGGTCGTATCCGCGATTTAGTTAATGAAAAAGCTTTATTAGTGCATACTGCACAGATGCTTGTAATCGATGAAGCAGATTTAGCTTTTGATTTAGGTTTCATTGAAGATATTGACCAATTCGCTTCTCAAATGGGCGAAGAATTAGAAATGTTCGTATTCTCAGCAACAGTTCCTGAGAGCTTACAACCGTTTTTACGTAAATATATGTCTTCGCCAGTTCATGTTGAAATGAATGACAAACGTCCAGTGGCAGAAAACTTAGATTTCTTCTTAGTGCCAACACGTAGTCAATCTAAAAACGAAAAACTATTAGAAGTTATTAAATCAATTAATCCGTATTTATCAATCATTTTTGTTAACACACGTAAACAAGCTGATTATGTAGCTGATTTCTTAAGTAATAACGGTGTTAGAGCTGGTCGTGTTCACGGTGATTTATCACCACGTGACCGTAAAAAAATGATGAAACAAATTCGCGATTTAGAGTTCCAATACATTGTAGCAACTGACTTAGCTGCTCGTGGTATTGACATTCCAGGTATTTCGCATGTTATTAACTATGAATTGCCACAAGATCTTGAATTCTTTATTCACCGTGTGGGCCGTACAGCTCGTGCAGGTAATAAAGGTTTAGCTATTACGATTTTCGAACCTTCTGAGGAAGATGCAATTGCACGTGTTGAAAAAATGGATATTAAATTTGCTATGAAAGATATTAAAAATAACGAATTAGTAGATATGAAAGAACGTCATACACGTTCTAAACGTGACCATGGTCGCAAAGAAGACGACATCGACCGTATCGCAAAATCAAAAGTTCGTAAACCGAAAAAAGTAAAACCAGGTTACAAACGTAATATGCGTTGGGAAATGGATGAAATTAAGAAAAAAGAACGTCGTAAACGTTCTAAAGCTAGAGCTAAAAACAAATAAGTGAGGTTCGTGCGATGCTACTAGGTTCACATGTATCAATGAGTGGTAAAAAGATGTTGCTTGGCTCAAGTGAGGAAGCAGCTTCTTACGGAGCAAACACAATGATGGTTTACACAGGAGCACCTCAAAATACACGTCGTAAACCAATTGAAGAATTAAATATTGCAGCAGGTAGAGCACATATGTTAGTGAATGGCATAACAGATTTAGTCGTTCATGCACCGTATATTATCAATCTGGGCAATACCATTAAACCTGAAGTTTTCGGGCTAGGTGTAGAATTTCTTCAAAAAGAAATTGAGCGTACTGTCGCTTTAGGAGCGAATCAAATTGTGCTGCATCCAGGTGCGCATGTTGGTGAAGGGTCAGAAGCAGGTATTGCAAAAATTATCGAAGGTTTAAATGAGGTATTACAAGTAGATGCCCCCGTGCAAATTGCATTGGAAACGATGGCTGGTAAAGGCTCTGAATGTGGTCGTACATTCGAAGAATTAGCGCGAATTTTCGATGGTGTAAAAAATAATCATCGTCTGTCTGTGTGCTTCGATACTTGCCATGTTCATGATGCTGGATATGACATCGTCAATGATTTAGATGGTGTACTTGCGCAATTTGATCATTATATTGGCTTGGAAAATATTAAAGTTTTACACATAAACGATAGTAAAAATCCAATCGCTGCACATAAAGATCGTCATGAAAACATTGGTTTCGGTCATATTGGTTTTGATGCATTGAAGCAAGTAGTTCACCATGAGGCGTTTACTTCTATTCCCAAAATATTAGAAACACCTTGGGTAGGTTTAGATAAGAAAACATCTAAAGCACCTTATCTTTATGAAATTGACATGCTTCGAAAAGGTGTATTTTCAAAATCGCCAATTGAAGAAATGAAAGAACAATAAAGTGAATTATGAAAATGAATGTAGTAGAGGAATCATACGAAATTGTATGATTCCTTTTTTCTATTCATATAATAAGGTGCGTTCGATAGTACGCACTGTTTGGAAGAGATATTTCGATAAAATCGGTTTCAACCACTTTACAATGCAACTTTCTTCCATTATAATTTAAGTTTGTAAATCGTAATGATTCTGAATTAGAAAGAAGAGAAGTATATGACAAAGCAGCCCTTAATCGAGTTGCAAGAAGTTTCATTCCAATATGACTATACAAATGTACTGGACAATATAACTTTAGAAATTAATGAGGGTGATTTCCTCGCGTTACTGGGACCAAATGGTTCAGGTAAATCAACCATGCTAAAATTGATTTTAGGGCTTTTAAAGCCATCATCAGGGAAAGTGAAATTATTCGGCCAAGATGCCTCTAAATTCAATCATCGTGAATGGATAGGTTATGTTTCCCAAAAATCAAATTCGTTCAACTCAGGCTTTCCTGCGACCGTTAAAGAGGTAGTGGCAAGTGGTTTAACGAAAAAGATGGGCTTATTCACAAGGAAAAACAAAAACCAAGATAAATTAGTTTTAGAAGCTTTGCAATCGGTCGGTATGGACGACTTTATTGAACGAAATATTGGGGAATTATCTGGTGGCCAACAACAACGCGTATTTATTGCACGTGCACTTGTAGCGGATCCGAAAATTTTGATTTTAGATGAACCAACAGTCGGCATTGATTATGAAAATGTACAATCATTTTATAGCTTGATGGCTCATTTGAATAAACGCCATAATATGACCTTATTACTTGTGACACATGACGTAGACATCGTATCTAGTAAAATTAGTCATGTAGCTTGCTTAAACAAGACAATTCATTTCCATGGATTCAAATCCGACTATATGAATTTAACAAAAGACCAATTAAATGAATGGTACGGGTACTCCGTAAGAAAAATACATCAACATCATGAGGTGGATCACGCATGATTACCTCCATTCTCCATTATGAATTTTTACAAAATGCCTTTTTAGCAGGCATTATCATTGGGTTTATTGCACCATTATTAGGTGTGTTTATTGTCGTAAGAAGATTATCGCTAATTGCTGATGCCTTATCTCACGTAACACTTGCTGGGATTGCAGGTAGCCTTTATTTAAGCCAAAGCTTTACCGCTCTAGCTTTATTAAACCCTCTGTATTTAGGGATTTTAGCAGCAGTTGGTGGCTCAATGCTTATTGAGCGTTTAAGACGTTTATACAAGCACTTTGAAGAATTATCTATCCCCATTATTATGTCTGCTGGTTTAGGAATGAGTGCCATTTTCATATCTTTAGCACAAGGATTTAGCACGGATTTATTTAGTTATTTATTTGGTTCTGTATCGGCTGTTAGTAGACAGGATTTATGGATTGTTATTGGTATTGCAATTGTCGTGCTCTTATTTATTTTCTTGCTTTATAAAGAGCTATTTGTTTTATCATTTGATGATGAATATGCGCAAGCTAGTGGCTTACCAACAAAAGTCATCCATTTAATCTTTATGGTAATTACTGCATTAGTTATCGCAGCATCAATGCGTATTGTCGGTATTTTATTAGTTTCTTCACTAATCACATTACCGGTTGCAGCGAGTATTCGAATGGCAAGAAGTTTTAAACAGACGATTGTTTATGCCATCGTTTTCGGAGAGTTAGCAGTTATTATTGGATTAGTAAGTGCTTTCTACTTAAATCTTGCACCAGGTGGTACAATTGTTGTAACATCCATTCTTATTTTATTAGCGGTTATTATTTATAAAAAAATCGTCACAGCAGCAACAGCTTCGCGAGCAAATTAATAGAGGAGTCGTGATTTGAGATGAATATCAATAGAGCATGGGAAATATTAAAAGATAGTGGATTTAAAAAGACAGATAAGCGTGAACAAATTTTAGAGATGTTTAATGAGACGGATAAATATTTGACGGCACGAGATTTGTTGGCAGTAATGAAGCAAGATTACCCAGGAATGAGCTATGATACGATATATCGCAATCTCTCGACCTTCGTTGATTTAGGTATATTAGAATCAACTGAGCTTACTGGTGAACGTCATTTTCGTATGCAATGTGAAACAGAGCACCACCATCATCATTTTATTTGTATGGGGTGTGGGAAAATTAAAGAAATCCATCATTGTCCGATGGGATTAATTACTAAAGAGTTACCAGGATATGAAATCGGTCAGCATAAATTCGAAATTTATGGAAAGTGTCCAGACTGTGTGAAAAATAAACAATTAGTTAGTAGTAAAGAAAGCCAATGATTGATAGTCTACTAATTGATAAGAAGAGTTGCGCATAAGCGTAACTCTTCTTTTTTGGCTCTTTGTCAAATGACGTTGGTGAAGATATTCAACTGAATAAAAGAGTCGACTAATTTGAGCGAGTTGAGTTTCATTTATGAAACTTAGCTCGCTCCTTTAAGTTTAAAGTGAATGAAAATACGATTACGATAATTGGAGAAATTTCGATAACCATAAGCTACACGATTTAGAACTTTGATTTTATTATTGATTCCTTCGATTCTTCCGTTGTTGTAGGGATAA
>JAGHSJ010000055.1 GCA_018065935.1 Candidatus Kurthia equi | reverse complement strand
GGTATTATAATCTATAACATAAAGTTTTGTTTAGTGCCTTATGTCATGATTTTTGAGAATGGATATATGTTTTAGGGATTATAATTCGACAAATGTCGAAAAAAATCGAAATTGTTGTGTACAGCATAACAATTATTTGTTAGAATAAGTTACCACTATTGAAATAGTGCATAAAGGTAATAAAAGAGAGGTGGTTTACAATGAAAACACAGAAAGATCCATTTGATGCCTTAGTAGCACGTGTAGAAAAGCGTCTTAATGCATTAGAATCAAATGTGTCACACATGCAAAGTAAACTTGCCGAACTAAATGAAATGCAAGAAGATTTAACTGGAACGGTATATGAACAATATCAACAAGTAGTTTAGCTTCATTTTGTAATAGATTCGACAATGACAAATTTTATACTACATTATATAGAGCCCTTGTTTGCAAATTTGCAAACGGGGTTTTTTGTTTTTTTTGTAGTTTAATTCTACTGTTATAAATACCCATGTTCGTCTGCATTAAACCGATTTTTTAAAATGTAGGATAAAAAGTGAATATAATTTTAAGTTTCGTTAAAAATACATTACACTAGTAGAAGCGTTAATGAAGAGAGGAAGAAGTATTATGGCAAGAGGTGTTTATATACACATACCATTCTGTCATCAGATTTGTAATTATTGTGATTTTAATAAAGTCTATTTTAAAAACCAACCTGTTGATGAATATGTAGAAAGTTTGGGGCAAGAAATGCGCTTAACAGTGCAAGAAAATCCAAAAGCATTTGAAAAAATTGAAACTATTTTCTTGGGGGGGGGAACACCAACCTCGTTATCTCCAAAACAATTGGAACGATTGTTACTATTAATAGAAGAAAATATTCCGCTTGATCATGTGACGGAATATTCAACTGAGGCTAATCCAGATGAATTAACAGTAGAAAAATTGCATGTCTTAAAAAAATATGGTATTAACCGTTTGAGTTTGGGTGTTCAATCTTTCAATCAGGAATTGCTACGCAAATTAGGCCGTACACATGAGAATGAACATGTTTTTGAAACGATTCGTCAAGCAAAATTAATAGGTTTTGAAAATATTAGTATAGATTTAATGTATGGATTGCCAGGACAAACACTCGAACAATGGAATGATACATTGGATCAGGCCTTTAAACTGGAATTACCACATTATTCAGCATACTCATTAATTGTTGAGCCGAAAACTATTTTTTATAACCTATTAAATAAAGGGAAACTTCCATTGCCGGGTGAAGATTCCGAGGCAACGATGTACGATGTTCTAATGGAACGAATGGAAGAGCAAGGCTTACATCAATATGAAATTAGTAATTTCGGTAAAGAAAATCATGAGTCTCAGCATAATTTAATTTATTGGAATAACGAAGAATATGCGGGCTTTGGTGCAGGGGCAAGCGGTTATATAGATGGTATACGCTATACAAATCATGGACCTCTAAAAAAATATATGGATGCCGTAGCGGCAAACGAACGACCAATTCATCATCAATCGACAGTTAGCTTAAAAGAAAAGTTAGAAGAAGAGCTATTTTTAGGCTTACGAGAGACGGCTGGTATTAATAAGCAACATTTCTTTGAAAAGTATGGGAAAACGATTCATGAAGTATTTGATCAACAATTGAAAAAACTCGTTTCACAGCATCTAATAGAAGAAGATGAAATGGTAATTCGCCTTTCTAGACAAGGAAGATTTGTTGGAAATGAAGTTTTTCAAGAATTTTTACTAGATTAGTACCTTTTTCGTTGACATAAAAAAGGTCTTTTGATAAATTAATTATAGTGTTAGCACTCGATAACAGTGAGTGCTAAAAATGAGGTGATGATCATGTTAACTAATCGACAATTGCAAGTGTTCCAAGTAATCGTTGATGATTTTATCGCGTCTGGTCAGCCGGTAGGCTCTCGCCAAATATCTAAAAAGGAAGAGATTTCTTTTAGTCCTGCTACAATTCGTAATGAAATGGCAGATTTGGAGGATATGGGTTTTCTTGAAAAACCACATACTTCAGCTGGTAGAGTACCGTCGGAAAAAGGCTATAGATTTTACGTGGATCATTTACTCAAACCTCAAAATATTACGAACCATGATATGCAAATGCTACGCTCTGCTTTTTCAGAACATATTTTTGAATCAGAGCAAGTGATTCGTAAATCAGCTACAATTTTATCTGACCTGACGAACTATACTTCTATTATTTTAGGACCAGATGTTCAATTGCACAAAGTGAAGCGTTTCTCAATCGTTCCTCTAAATGCAACGAACGCTGTGGCTATTATTGTAACTGATAATGGCCATGTAGAAAATCGTGTCATAGATATCCCTGAAGGCATTCAGCCAAATGACTTTGAAAAAATAGTTAATATTTTGAATGAGCGTTTAGTTGGTGTACCATTGGTTCAAATTCCATATTATATAGAAAGAGAAGCTGCAAAAATTATTCAACAGCAGGTAGGTTCATATAATGAACTGATTCAATCGATTGTAAGTGGAATAGATCAACAAACTGATGGGAAAATCTATTATGGCGGAAAAACGAATATGCTAAATCAACCGGAGTTTCATGATTTAGAAAAGATTCGAATGTTGATGGAAATGATGGATACGCAAAGTGAAGTACAATCGTTACTTCATCGAGATTCTCCAGGTATTCAAATTCGAATTGGCTCTGAGAATAATTTATTAGCTGTAGAAGATTGTAGTATTATTACTGCAACATATTCGACAATAGCGGATCAGGTTGGTTCTATCGCCATTATTGGTCCAAAACGAATGGATTATCAAAGAGTAATTACATTATTAGACCATATGAGTGAGGATTTAACGAAGCTTTTACGTCGAAAATTATAATTGTTATGTCTAAAGGAGGATTACTGTGTCACAAGAAACGAAGAATAATGAGCAAACTACAGAGGTTGTAGAAGAAACGCCAGTAGAAACTACTGATGTGGAAACGGCAACTGAAGAAGAGGTTGTAGAAGAAACAGTAGTAGAAGAAACTGAGGTTCAAAAACTTGAGAAGAAACTTCAAGCAGAGGAAGAACGTTATTTACGTTTAAGAGCTGATTTCGATAATCTGAAGCGCCGTACACAAGTTGAACGTGAAGCAGCAGCAAAATATCGTGCACAAAAACTTTTAACGGATTTAATGCCTGTACTTGATAACTTTGAAAGAGCACTTCAAGTGGAAGCTACAACTGAAGATGGCGAATCAATTAAAAAAGGTATTGAAATGGTGTACCGTTCATTAGTTGAAGCTACTTCTAACGAAGGATTGCAAGTTATTGAAACAGTAGATCAACCATTCGATCCTAATTTCCACCAAGCAGTTATGCAAGAACAAGACGATTCTAAAGAAACAGGTATTGTTCTTCAAGAACTTCAACGTGGTTATAAATTAAAAGATCGCGTTTTACGACCAGCAATGGTTAAAGTAAACGAATAACATTCAATCTATATTCATTAATACGCTTTAAACGCTATTTGCGTTTATATATATACACATATATTTAGGAGGAATTTTCTTATGAGTAAAATTATCGGTATTGACTTAGGTACAACAAACTCTTGCGTTTCAGTTCTTGAAGGTGGCGAACCAATTGTTATCGCAAACAAAGAAGGTGCACGTACAACTCCATCAGTAGTAGCATTTAAAAATGGTGAACGCCAAGTTGGTGAAGTAGCTAAACGTCAATCTATTACAAACCCGAATACAATTATCTCAGTTAAACGTCATATGGGTACTGACTATAAAGTAACTGTTGAAGATAAACAATATACACCACAAGAAGTTTCAGCAATGATCTTAACTCACTTAAAAGAATATGCTGAAGATTATCTTGGAGAAAAAGTTTCAAAAGCTGTAATCACAGTTCCTGCATACTTCAATGATGCACAACGTCAAGCAACTAAAGATGCTGGTAAAATCGCAGGTCTTGAAGTTGAACGTATTATCAACGAACCAACAGCTGCAGCATTAGCATACGGTTTAGATAAAATGGACGTAGACCAAAAAGTATTAGTATTTGACCTTGGTGGTGGTACTTTCGACGTTTCAATCCTTGAATTAGGCGATGGCGTATTTGAAGTATTAGCAACTGCTGGTGACAACAAACTTGGTGGGGATGATTTCGATGATGCAATCATTAACCACTTAGTAGCTGAATTCAAAAAAGAAAATGCAATTGACTTAGCTAAAGATAAAATGGCTATGCAACGTCTAAAAGATGCTGCTGAAAAAGCGAAAAAAGAACTTTCAGGCGTAACTTCAACTCAAATTTCATTACCATTCATCACTGCTGGTGAAGCGGGTCCATTACACTTAGAAGTATCATTATCACGTGCTAAATTCAACGAAATCACTGCTGATTTAGTTGAACGTACAATGATTCCAACTCGTCAAGCGCTTAAAGATGCTGGCCTTTCAGCTTCTGAAATTGACCAAGTTATCCTAGTTGGTGGTTCAACTCGTATTCCTTCAGTACAAGAAGCGGTACAAAAAACAACTGGTAAAGAACCTCATAAAGGTGTTAACCCAGATGAAGTAGTAGCAATGGGTGCTGCTGTACAAGGTGGCGTATTAACTGGTGATGTGAAAGATGTCGTATTACTTGATGTAACTCCATTATCTCTTGGTATCGAAACTATGGGTGGCGTATTCACTAAATTAATCGACCGTAATACAACAATCCCAACTTCTAAATCTCAAACATTCTCAACAGCTGCAGATAACCAACCTGCTGTAGATATTCACGTACTACAAGGTGAACGTTCAATGGCTGCTGATAACAAAACTTTAGGTCGCTTCCAATTAGCTGATATCCCTGCTGCACCACGCGGTATTCCTCAAATCGAAGTAACTTTCGATATTGATAAAAATGGTATCGTAACTGTTAAAGCGAAAGACCTTGGTACAAACAAAGAACAAAATATCGTTATTCAATCTGATTCAGGTTTATCTGATGAAGATATCGAACGTATGGTTCAAGAAGCAGAAGCAAATGCTGAAGCGGATAAAGCGCGTAAAGAAGAAGCAGATCTTCGCAACGAAGCAGACCAATTAGTATTCCAAACAGATAAAACTTTAGCTGATCTTGGTGAACAAATTACAGAAGATGAAAAAGCTCCTGTACTTGAAGCTAAAGATGAATTAGCGAAAGCAATCGAAGCTGGTGAACTTGAAGGCATCAAGGCTGGAAAAGAAAAATTAGAAGGTTTATTACAACCTCTAGTAATGAAAGTTTACGAACAAGCAGCTGCAGCTCAACAAGCAGCACAAGGCGAAGATGCTGGTGCTCAACCTAAAGATGATGGCGTTGTTGATGCCGACTTCACTGAAGTAGAAGACGACAAAAAATAATTCCTTTATTAAGTAGAAAAGTCAAAGACCATTCGATTCTTTGCAGGGTGGACCTATAGTCATGTTAAATTGCCCGTTCATCATGGTAGCCAAAGACCGTTTTCGGGCTTTGGCTTTTCTTTTTCTATAGAACAGAGGTAGAAACTTTCTTTCTATCTATACTATAAAATGATACAATAATATTTATGTGAAAAGAGCGGAGTTGAAATATAGTGGAAAAACGCGACTATTATGAAATTTTAGGATTAACAAAATCAGCTACAGCAGAAGAAATTAAAAAAGCTTACCGTAAATTATCAAAGAAATATCATCCAGATATTAATAAGGATGAAGGTGCTGATGCTAAATTCAAAGAACTTGCAGAAGCTTATGAAGTACTAAGTGATCCACAGAAGAAAGCTCGTTATGATCAATACGGTCATCAAGATCCAAATGCAGGCTTTGGCGGTGGCGCTGGTGGCGGCTTTGGCGGCTTTGAAGATATCTTCAGTTCATTCTTTGGCGGTGGAGGCGGTCGCAGACGTGATCCAAATGCACCTCGCAAAGGCGATGATTTACAATACAGCATGACAATTAATTTCGATGAGGCTGTATTTGGCGCAGAAAAAGAAATTGAAATTCCGCGTGAAGAAACATGTGATACATGTTCAGGTACTGGTGCTAAACCAGGTACGTCGAAAACAACATGTATGCATTGTCATGGTACAGGGCAAGTTGAAGAAGCAGTTAATACACCGTTTGGTCAAATGGTTAACCGTCGTACATGTAATGTATGTCATGGTACAGGCTCAATTATTAAAGATAAATGTTCAACATGTCATGGTGAAGGAAAAGTAACAAAACGTAAAAAAATCAAAGTTACAATTCCAGCAGGTATTGACGATGGTCAACAATTACGTGTATCTGGTCAAGGTGAAGCAGGCGTAAATGGTGGACCAACAGGTGATTTATATATCGTATTCCGTGTACGTCCATCTGATAAATTTGAACGTGATGGCGATGATGTTTATTACGAATTGAATATTACATTTGCTCAAGCTGCTTTAGGGGATGAAATTGAAATTCCAACAGTGAACGGTAAAGTAAGTATGAAAATTCCAGCAGGTACGCAATCAGGTGCTCGCCACAGACTTAAAGGTAAAGGGATTAAAAATGTCCAAGGCTATGGTGTAGGTGATCAATACGTTATTATTAAAGTAGTTACACCTAAAAAAATGACGGACAAACAAAAAGAATTACTACGTGAATTTGCTAGCATTTCAGGCGATATTCCTGAAGAACAAAGCAGCTCACTTTTTGATAAAATTAAGAAAAAATTTAGAGACTAATTGGAGTTGATTGTAAGTGAAATGGTCGGAATTCTCGATTCATACAGCAAATGAAGCAGTAGATGCTATTTCCAACATCTTGCACGAAGCAGGAGCGAGTGGTGTTGTTATTGAAGATTCATTTGATTTAGAAAAAACAAGAGAACAGGAATTTGGTGAAATTTATGCCTTGGATCCAGTCGATTTTCCAGTCAATGGTGTCATTGTAAAAGCCTATTTACCTGTAAATAGCTTTTTAGGTGAAACAGTGGAAGAAATCAAGCTTGCAATCAACAATTTAGCATCTTATGATATTGAATTAGGTGAAAATAAAGTAACGACTTGTGAAATTGATGAAGAAGATTGGTCTACTTCGTGGAAGAAATATTACCACCCAGTTAAAATCTCAAATCGTTTTACAATTGTACCTACTTGGGAAAAATACGTACCAGTCGATAGTGATGAGCTAATCATTGAGTTAGATCCAGGTATGGCATTTGGAACAGGAACGCACCCAACTACTGTTATGAGTTTGCAAGCACTTGAAAAACATGTAAACAATGAAGTGAACGTGATTGATGTAGGGACTGGTTCAGGTGTATTAGCAATTGGTTCAGCTCTTTTAGGTGCGAAACAAGTACATGCACTTGATTTAGACGCAGTTGCTGTAAAAGCAGCAATTGAAAATGTTGAATTGAACAAAGTAAGTGAAAAAATTACAGTCGTACAAGGTGATTTATTAGACACTGTAAAAGAACCAGCTGAAGTAGTAGTAGCAAATATCTTAGCTGAAATTATTTTAACTTTCGTAGATGATGCTTATACAATCGTCAAACCAGGCGGTATTTATATTACGTCTGGTATTATTGAAGGACGTAAAGAAGATGTGAAAAATGCTTTAATTAATGCTGGATTTATCATTGATGAAGTCATGATGATGGAAGATTGGGTAACAATCGTTTCTAAAAAACCAGTTCAAGAGGTGTAAATCATGCAAAGATACTTTGTAGATGTTTTTGATAATGAGCAAGTTACAATAACAGGTGAAGATGCAAAACATATTACGAAGGTCATGCGCATGCAAATGGACGACGAGTTAATCGTCGTCCATTCTAATGTGGCAGACATTTGTAAAATAATTGCTTTACCTGAATTAGATGTTGTAGTGGAGAAAACAGGACGTCAAATTCCATCACCAGAGCTACCTATTCAAGTAACCATTGCATGTGGACTACCAAAAGGTGATAAGTTGGATTTGATTGTTCAAAAATCAACCGAACTAGGTATGCATCGTTTAATTCCATTCGAGGCAGCTCGTTCAATTGTAAAATGGGATCATAAAAAAGGTGAAAAAAAGCAGCAGCGTCTGCAAAAGATTGCAAAAGAAGCGGCAGAGCAATCTCATCGTACAGTTATTCCTACAATTGAGGCACCTGTTTCGTTTAAACAGTTACTTCAAATGGCAACAGATTATGATGCCGTATTTATTGCAGATGAAGAAGATGCAAAAAGTACAGAGCGCACACGTTTAGTGGATCGTCTAAAAGCGGCTAAAGATTGCAAAAATATGCTAGTGGTATTTGGTCCAGAAGGTGGCATTGATCGTGATGAATCACAAGCACTTTTAACAAATGGTGCCAAAACAGTAGCATTAGGTCCGAGAATATTGCGTGCAGAGACAGCCCCATTCTATTTCTTGTCAGCTGTTTCTTATGAATTCGAATAATTGAACATTTTGTAATATAAAAGTAGGAGATAAAGGCGAATTAAAAGTCTTTTATCCTGCTTTTTTATTTTATAAGGGGAGGAAGGGGCATAATCTACTCACTAAATTGCATGATATATAAATAAATGCCATAAATTTTTTATAAATCATTTAGATGGAGAGGGAGATTTTCATGAGATTATTTTATCGCGATATTAATTTTTAAGAAAATATGGCATAATATATAGGTCTGAAATTTCGTTTGAATAATTTAAAAGTTAATAATTACCAAAAAAACATTAATC
>JAGHSJ010000396.1 GCA_018065935.1 Candidatus Kurthia equi | reverse complement strand
CACTTATTTTCTCCAACTTTGTGATGATTACATCTGTAAATCTGATTAATTCCATGTTAAAATTCATTGAGCACAACTCACCTTTCATTACTTGTTTCTAGACAATCCAAGTATAACGAAATCGGTGGCGTTGTGCTTTTTTTCGCGTTAAATAACACAAGCTCGCGTCTCCTGCGGAATCAGCTCTTTAATGTAATAAGCACACACGCGATGTCCTATCGCTATGCTTATCCAATCCTCGTCCTGAGGACAGGAAAATCCATTCTTGTCGTCTTTAGCCGGCAAGAATGAGTTGAAGCGTGGCCCGCGGAAAGCGTTGAGCAGAGGTGGTATTGTATGAAAACCCCAACAAATATTATAGAACCATAAAAAAAGGCATCGCATTTATCTTTTTCCTCTCGTAAAATACGATGAGAAAGCAGAGAAAATGTGTATGCCTTTATTTCACTTCTGAAGAAGTTTTATGATTTTATAGATGTATCATCAAGAGCAACAATACAGAAATTAGCAGGGCCTTCATTATCTTCTCCTGCTGATGTACCTGTAATCGTTATTTTATTTGCATCAACGCCTTCAATTGTCGTAACTTTTCCTGTCCCCTCACCTATAGAAGCATTCGGTACGCGGAATTTTGTAACATCTATCGGTTCAATCGATACCTCTGTTGGAAGCTCTAATTGCGGCACCCAATTGTATGGCACACGATATGCGCGATAGACCATATTCGTAGTGTGAGATGGCGTAATATTGTTATAGTATGGGTTGATAAATTCCCAAACAATTTCATGATCGGCTGTGACTTCAAAAACGCGACCATCTGAACCTTGTGTAATTAATGTATTGCCATTTTCTAAACGCTGCGCACCACTAATGTAAGGGCTATAAAATTTCGAACCATCAGCGAATAATACATGTCCTGCTTCATCTGGTGTATACTGCCACGTAATTTCTAGCGTTAATGGATCAATTTGTAATACGCGTGAGTAGTCACGTACAGCATTTCTTACGCCAAATGGAGACGCTGGGTTTGGTGCACCATAGCCTGCTGCACCACCATTATCATACACTAGTAAATCACCTGCACCAGGTAAGCCTTTCGGAATCATGTGGAAGTGATGTTGCCCTATAATCCAGCCCAATTTTTTCAGCTTTTCATTCGTATCGTAATTCGGCCCAATTTGCCAAACGATTTCGCCTGTTGCTTTGCTAATAATACCTAAGATATTCGTATTACGTGCATCAAAGATAATATTATCTGGATGGAAGCGTTCATCGCCTGCATCATACCATTTATTTTGCCCTAATGTAGACATGCTGTTAATATGCATCCAGTCGCCTAAGCCATTCGAAACGATGGAAGGATTGCGGAATAATACGTTTTTTGCGTATTCATCAAAGCCAAATTCATCAAAATGATCACTTGCTCGCCATTCCCAAACAATATTCCCTTCCCAATCGACTTCAATAATTTTATCATCAAGTAATTTCTTATCAGAAATTTTTAAATTCAACACTTCTTCATGGACTAAAATTAACGTATTTCCTTGGTCAACTAAAGGCTTTTCATACGGACCATAATAACCAACCGAAGAGCCTTCGCGCTGATAATCATGATGCTGACGAGCCATATATGTAGGTTCACTGCCAGGATCTGATATCTCTTCTGTTTGATTGAATTTCCAAACAATATTTCCTTCAAAATCAACTTGAACCAAATCCGTTTGGTCTTGGTAACCGTATTTACCATTTCGTGTACCCGTTGAACCGAAAACATAGCCCCCTGGTAAAATTTTATTAGGAAAACCAGCTAACCCAGCCCAAAGTTGTACCTCATTCCCGTTCATATCAATTAAAAGTGCACCTTTGCCTGATGGATAGATAGTATAGCCATTGCTTGCCTTATCTTTATTAAAAATTGTTACCCCTGTTGGATAAATCGTTGGATGTCCCATAATCTGCCTCTTTTCTTTTTTTATATTAAACAACTTTATAACGTGCTAAGAATTTACGACCTGCATAAGCAAATAGTCGATCCATCAGGAAGCCCATTAAGCCTAAAACAACTAATCCTACAAAAATCCAATCTGTTTTAAAGTACAAACGTGCACTCCAAATCATGAAGCCAACACCTTCATTTGCCGCAACCATTTCTGCACCCACGATTGCCATGAATGATGAACCCATGGCTAATTTTGCACCTGTAAAAATATAAGGAATAGTCGCGGGAACGATAACATGAATCAGTGTTTGCCATTTGGTTGCACCCATACTTCTTGCAGATAAAATTTTATCTTGTGAAATCGATAACACACCTGTCAGTGTATTAATCGTAATAACGAAGAATGTTGCGTATAAAATTAAGAATACTTTTGATTGTTCACCAATACCGAACCACAGCATAAATAATGTAATAAAGGCTAGCGGAGGAATAAATCGAACAAAGTTAATAACCGGTTCAAGCATGGCGCGGATGTATTTATTTGTACCAATTAATAAACCTACAGGTACGGCGACGATAACACCTAGTGTCCAGCCTGCTAATACACGTGCAAAACTGTAGCCCATATAAACAAATAATGTCCCATCTTTCGCCAGCTCAATTGCCCCTTTTAAAGTTAGCCATGGGCTCGGTAAAAACATCGGATCCGAAAACATCGAGATAATTTGCCACACTACTAGAATAGTTAACCAACCTACAAGACCTGTTTTTAAAACAAGTTTTCCTAGACTATTCTTTTTCTTTTTTCTAACTTTAATTACATTTGGTGTTTCTTCTAGATTAATCATTGTCATAAATAGTCTCCTCTCTAAATCGAATAATCCTCAAAATGAGCTTGAACTTGTTTATAATTCTTATTAAAAGCCACGCTCGTAGTGTCACGTGGATAAGTTAAATCCACTTCATAGGTAGTGTCGATACGAGATTCTGGACCAACAGACATAATTCCTATTTTTTGCCCTAGGATAATTGCTTCTTGAATATCATGCGTTACGAAAATAACGGTTTTATTAGTTTCACTCCAGATACGAATTAATTCGCTCTGCATCGTACGTCTTGTCATTGCATCTAGTGCACCAAAAGGTTCATCCATAAGTAAGATTTCTGGCTCATTTGCTAGCACGCGTGCCAATTGCACACGCTGCTTCATTCCTCCTGATAGATTATCTGGAAACTTGCTACCATGACTTGATAATCCCGTAAGTTCAATGAATTTATTGGCAATTTCTTTACGCTGTGCTTTAGGTATTTTTTTCATTTTCAAGCCAAAAGAAATATTTTCTTCTACCGTTAACCATGGGAACAATGCCGAATCAGCTGATTGAAAGACGAAACCACGTCCATCTCGATTTGTTGTATCTGATGTGATTATTTCTAAATCACCCATTGATAATTCACTAAAACCAGCGATAATATTTAATAAAGTTGACTTTCCGCAACCACTAGGGCCGAGTAAAATATAAAACTCGCCCTTCTTTATCGTTAAATCAACATTTTTTAAAACGTAAATTGGCTCTTCTGCATCCTCTTGGAATGTTTTCGCACCATTCTTTAAAACAATTGCATCTTCCGTCATCGTAATCGACATTGTTTTTCCCCCTAACTAGTACGTTACTGCATCAGGCACAGCTTGTTTAGCTGGCTCTAAAAATAGCTTCGCATCTAAATCGTAATCTTCTTTTAAAATCCCTTTTTCTAATAAATAAGCTTTCATTTTTGTTAAATGCTCATAATCTTCTTTCGTAAATCCTAATGTGAAGTTTTGACGTTTTAAGTCTAATAAAACATCTTCCTTCGTAACTTTTAATTCTTCATAAGCGATATCTGCTGTACCATCTGGATTAGATTCTACAAATTCGATTCCTTTTTCAATCCCTTTAATAAAGCCAGTAATAGCTTCTGTATTTGCTTGTGCAAATGCGCGATCAACAATTAAATAACTGGCAATATTCAAATCAGGTACTGAACTTAAACGATCAATTTCATGAACGCCATCAATTGATTTGAATTTTTCAATTAATGCACCTGAGCCAAGTACCACATCCATATCGCCTTTCTTCACCCCAACAATTGCTTCATCTGGCGTGCTATAAGGAATATATTTAACGTCTTTTTCAGAAATCCCATAATGCTCTAAGTATTTTGCCCAATGGTATTCAGAGACGGTTCCTTTTGCTACACCTATTTTTTTCCCTTTAATATTTGCTGGTTTATCAATACCTTTTACTGCTAAAATTTCTGTTAAGCTTACTGAGTTGAAATCTTTATCACTACCTGTTAATGAAGAAACAACGACGAAATCGCCTCTATTTAAAGAATTCAACAGTGCATAATCTGCTGCTAACCCCGTATCAGCTTGCTTTGTTAACACAGCATTTACTGTGTCAATCCCATATGCAAAGTTAGATAGCTTCACATCCAATTTGTTCTTTAAAAAATCATCATTTGTATTTGCCGCTCGAATTTGGAATGACCCGCCTGCTGCTGTATCAATTGCTGCTCGAACAGTTACTTTACCATCTGCATTTGCTTCTTTCGCGTTATCTTTCCCACAGCCTACTAGTAGAACAGAGACAACTAGTAGGAGTAAAAAATTAAGATTAAAGATTTTTTTCATTCCATCACGTCCATTCCGTTTATATTTATCAACTTGCATTTATACTTCGTTCGTTTCTTTTTTCTCTACCGTTTCGTCATAGCGAGCAACACATAAGGCTCCCTCACCATATGAAAAGGCTTCTGTAACTTCTACTATTGAATGTGCCCCACCTACAGCTGCATTCGGTAATCGGAAATCTTTCACATCAATTGGTTCAATCGCAATTTCTGTCGGTATTTCTAATTGTGGCACCCAATTATACGGTACGCGATATGCACGGTACACCATGTTTGAGCCACGTTCATTTTTATAAGCAGAAATATATTCCCAAACAATTTCATGATCTGCTGTCACTTCAAAAATACGTCCATTCGAGCCCTCTGTAATCAATGTGTTGCCATTTTCAAGGCGTTGGGCTGAGCTAATATAAGGGCTATAAAACTTATATGAATCTGTTGGAACAGAGAATTTAGCTTCTAAACCAGTATATTGCCATACAATTTCTAAAGTAACTGGATTAATTTCTAAAATACGCGAGTGATCACGAATCGCTACTTTATTACCATCTACTGAGTTAGGATTTGGTGCACCATAGCCACCCCAACCACCATTATCAAAAACAAGTACATTTCCTTCACCAGGTAAACCTTTTGGGATGATATGTGCATGATGTTGACCAATAATCCAGCCTAAATGTTTTGTTTGCTCATCATCATAATCTGGTCCAATTTGCCAAACGATTTCGCCTGTTGCTTTACTTGTAATGGCGATAATATTCGCTTCACGCGCATCCCAAATGATATTATCCGGATGGAAACGTTCATCCCCATTATCATAGTGACGATTTGGTCCAACTAATGAAATCGAGTTGATATGCAACCAATCTCCTGAATGATTCCCAAAAAAGCGACGATTCGGTTCTTCGTAAATGGCTTTTTTCGCGTCTTCACTAAAATTCAGTTCATCGAAATGCTCATGTGCATTCCATTCCCAAACGATATTTCCTTCCCAGTCCACTTCGATAAACGCATCATCTAATAAATTATGCTTAGAAATTTTTTCATTCTTCACATCACGATGAACTAAAATCAATGTATTTCCTTCAGTAGTTTGAGGTTCCTGACCAGGTGCAGGGTATCCAACCGGGCTACCCGTTCTTTGATAATCATGATGTGCACGTGCTTGCCATCTTGCTTCGTGTCCTGGATCTGCAATAAATTGATGTCGATCGAATTTCCAAACAATATTTCCTTCAAAATCAAGTTGAACTAAATCGCCTTCATCTTGAAAACCAAATTTAGGATCACGATTGAAGGTATGTCCTAAAACAAAGCCACCTGGAAAAATTTTATTAGGGAAGCCACGTAATCCCTTCCATAAATGAACCTCTTTCCCATTCATATCAACAAGCAAAGCCCCTTCATTTGCTGCTTGAAAAATTGTATAACCGCTTTGTGCTTTTTCAGGATTATAAAGTGTTGCCCCTGTTGGATGTATTGTAGGATTTCCCAAAATAAAACGCTCCTCTTGTTTATTATTTTTTATGTAGTTGGTCATTTACCTGATGTCTTATTAACTAGCTTCCTTTCCCTCGCATTGTTTAAGCGATAAAGAAAAGGCACTAAAATACACACTTCTCTCATCACAAAATGAAAAGAAGAATTCGTATTTCAGCGCCTTTAGTTGTCTAATAAGCACATCATATTAAATTTTGAAGCACCATTTAAAAGTTAAATAGTTACATATTTGGTGTTAAAAATATATTAAGCCTTCAAATCCTATTAGTCAAGTAGGTTTTAAAAAATAGTGCTAAAAATTCTGATTTTTATATTAAATACGCTTTATATCCCTCACGATGCTTTACATAAAAAATAACCAGTCTCGGTCATTTACCGGAGACTGGTTATTTGATTAATCTATTCTAGCTAGTTTTTCTTCAAGAACTCTGGATCTTCAAATGCTGGATTAGGGTATTTATAAAATCCTTCACCTGAATTTGCCCCCATTTTTCCTTTATCTATCATTTCTGTTTTAATCTTCTCTGCTATAAATTTCGCATCAGGATTTGTTTCTGCATGCATTAAATTCAGATTATACGGTGTCTCCATCCCTACAACATCTAAAATCGCAAATGGTCCCATTGGTGCTCCAGTTGCAATCATCCAATTTTTATCAATCGTATGTGGATCTGCAATGTCTTTCGCCCATAGCCCCATACCTGCATCCAATAAAGGTACTAATAAAGTATTTAAAATATAGCCCGGTTGCTCTTTCTTCAGAACAAACGGAATCATGCCAATTGCTCGCGCAAAGTCGGTCACTTCATCTACATATTTTGGATCCGTCCCCGGATGCCCCATCACTTCTGCTGTATTTTTGTCCCAAATTGCATTGGCAAAATGAAGTGCTAAAAATTTCTCTGGACGCCCTGTATATGCCGCAAATTGACTCGGTAAAAGTGTAGATGAATTAGAAGCGAAAACGGTATGCTCTGAGGCTACTTTAGATAAATTCTCATAAAAACTTTGCTTAATTTCAATACGCTCTGGTACAGCTTCGATAACTAAATCCGCTTCTTTCACCGCTTCTGCTAAATCAGAAAAATATTGAAGACCATCAAATGTTTTTTGTGCACGTTCTGTATCATTAAAATACTCCCCATACACACCGCGTAAGTTTTCCATACGTCCTTTAGCTGCCTCGATTGCCTCATCATTAATATCATATACACTTACATCAAATCCATGAAAAGCTGTTTGGAAAGCAATTTGACTCCCTAAAACACCACTACCTGCAATAACTACTTTTTTATAATTCATTATTAGGCTCCTTTTCAACTTTATAAAAATAAAGTGCATAACTATTAGACAAAAATGTATCTATACTTAACTTAGCCTAATTACAAGAAAGTAAACCCTATTCAACATAAACGCTCTAAGTTAATAAAGTGTAGAACATCTTTCGGGTTACTTTTCATACGATTACATTCTCTGAAAGCAACTATAACCCAATAGTTAAAAAAGCCAAAATCCATTGCTGGATTTTGGCTCAATCAACTGCTATTAGTTTTGTTTTAAGAAATTAGGATCTTGGTATGCTGGATTTGGATATGTGTAGAATCCTTCCCCACTATTAACACCCATTTTCCCCTTATCTATCATTTCTTTTTTAATTTTTTCTGCTGCTAGTTTTGATTCTGGCACTGTTTCAGCATGCATCAAGTTCAAATTATATGGTGTTTCCATTCCAATAATGTCATAGAAACCGAATGGTCCAACTGGTGCACCTGTAGAAATCATCCAGTTTTTATCAATCGTCTGTGGATCGGCAATATCTCTTACCCATAAATCCATTGCGGCTGTTAACAACGGTACTAATAGTGAGTTCAAAATATAACCTGATTGTTCTTTTTTAAGAACAAATGGAATCATACCAATTTCGCGTGCAAATTCAGTTACTTCTTCTACATATTTAATGTCTGTTTCTGGATGCCCCATTACTTCTGCTGTATTCTTTTCCCAAATTTCATTAGCAAAATGCAACGCTAGGAATTTTTCAGGACGACCTGTATACTCAGCAAATTGACTTGGTAATAATGTAGATGAGTTAGATGCAAATACTGTTTTCTTTGAAGCTACTTTAGCTAACTCACTATAGAAATTTTCTTTTATTTCAATACGCTCTGGAACTGCTTCGATAATTAAGTCCGCATCTTTCACTGCTTCTGCTAAGTCAGTAAAATAGTGTAAACTTTCAAAAGCTTTCTCCGCACGTTTTTCATCTTTAAAGAATGTGCCATATACATTTTTTAAGTTTTCCATACGTTTTTTCGCAACTGTAATAGCCTCTTCATTCACATCATAAACATTCACGTCAAAATCGTGGAATGCTGTTTGGAAAGCAATTTGACTTCCTAATACGCCACTACCTGCAATAACAATTTTCTTATAATTCATCATAATTAATAACTCCTCCTCCAAGTTGTTTAAACTTGTTAAAGTTCTATTAACTGAACCTTATACTTCTATTCTACTAGCTATTCAGTCTATAATATACGTACATAAGGATGCTATTAATACCAAATAAAACATACGAATATAGGTGAGTATATGGTTACAAAAGAATTTTCAAATATATTATTTTTAAAAATGTATCGTCAAGATTTACAAAACCACGCAACGGACTATATTGAACGCCTAGCTGATTTACCATTAGAAGATAAAAAAGCGATACATGTAATATCCATGTCATTTATCCAATTCTTATCAAATCAAATGAAACAACAGAAGGTTGACGTAGATGCGTTAGAATACTGGGTTAAATTACATCAAAAAGCCTTGCCTTATGATAAAACACATCTTTTTTCTAAAGCCGTTGATTATGTAATAACACAAGTTTTAAATGATATTCATCATGCAAATAAACAGCAAATCCTAGATACGCATTTGGAAGTTATGCAGAAAATCATGCGTAAATTTGCCTTCTGGAATGAACAAACAACACCTGATTTGGAATTTTCAACTGACTCACTTAAAAAAATAAATGAATTTAGTAAAGTGCTTATCGAGTTAAATGGAACTGAAGACCTTCCTATTTTATTAGCTAAAACTGAAACCATTTTCGGCTATAAACGCAGTATTTTTTATAGTTACAATCCATGGTTAAATGAATTTTCTGGTATGATTGGTTATGACCTTCCCCGTGTTCAAAGAATGCGTGGAAATATAGAATTAGAACCCGTTTTCGCCTTAAAAAAGCCTGTATTTTTAAAAGACCCTTCTCCATATGTACAACCGATTGCCATTGATTTATTTGAATTATCCTCTATTATTTTTATCCCATTGAAATCTCATGAACAGCTATTTGGTTGGATTTCATTTGATCAACAAGGAGAAATCTTTGACTGTTCAGATGAGCAACTTGCTTTAATGACAGAGGTTGGTCACCTAACAGCTATGTATATTTCTAGAAAACAGTATCGTAGCACTGTCAATCATCGTATAGAAATGACCGAAAAAGACTATGCCATTCTTTATCTCTTAGCAGAAGGATACAGTAATAAAGAGATGGCTACTATGCTTTATTTAAGTGAATTTACTGTGCGTGACTATATTCAAAAACTTATGCAAAAATTTCACGCAAAAAACCGTACACAAATCATCTCTACAGCCTTTCGTATGGGAATAGTTGAATAACTAAGGAAGTCTTTCTCGCTCTTGATATTCAATTGGTGTCGTTATTAAATCGCACAAAATATATAAAAATGAAAAGAGCCACTCCCTTATCTTTGAACTGAACCCCGAATAGCGGACACTAAAAAAAAGTGGACCTATTCGGTTTTTTTATATGTTCATCACTGAAAAATCCTGTTATACTGACCATTCGATTTAAGAATGGGAGAATAGCATGAGTAAAATTATTTTTAACGAACATCAACGTCAACAAATTAAAGATAATCAAAATGTTGCTTCAGTATCAGAGCGCGCTATTCAATATACAGCGAACTTCAAATTGAAAGCTGTTCAAGAAAACTTACACGGAAATGGACCGACTCAAATTTTTAGGGAAGCTGGTTTTGACTTAGAAATTATTGGCATTAAAAATGTCCATTGTTTATAAGACGCTCCAACAGTTAACTATCTATTTAGATGGAAATCTCCATCCGGAAGCGATCATTCATTCGGACCAAGGATTTCACTATACCCACCCTGAATTTCAACAACTAGTAAAGGAAATGGGGCTGAAACAATCGATGTCACGCCGAGGCAATTGCCTCGATAATATGCCAATGGAATCGTTCTTTGACCATTTTAAATGATGAAGTCGATTATAAAGAAGCTGAAAGTTTTGCGGAATTACATGCGCTTGTCGTCGAGTATATAAATCATTACAACCATATAAGAAAGCAATGGACATTAAAAAAGATGACTCCGGCAAGTTACCGAAGTCATCTCATCGCAGCTTAAAACAACTACATCCCTTTTATTAAATTATCTACAAAATAGGGTTCAATTCAGTATTCCATGATTTTAGCTTTTTGTGAATTTCTATTTAGAGCGAGCACTAGTCTCAACGAACTGATCAAACAATCTCTGCATATTTTCATGTGTATAAGCGAGCGATTCTGGATGCCATTGAACGGCTAGTAATTTTTTATATGTCTCATGCTCGATTGCTTCTATTATATTGTCCTCAACAGAATATGCAGTTACTTTCAATCCGTCTCCTAGTTGATTGATACTTTGGTGATGAAGACTATTCACCGCTAGTTGTTCTTCACCTAAAGTAGCAAATAATAAACTAGTTTGATCAATTCGTATGTCATGAGACGTTTTTGCACGTGGATTTCCTTGCATATGCTTCACCTTTGTTTCTAATTCACTCGGTATGTCTTGAATTAATGTACCTCCAAGCGCCACATTAATTAATTGGATGCCACGACAAATACCTAAAATGACTTTATTCTTTTTCATCGCTGCTTGCAGCATATATATCTCTGCTTCATCACGTGCTTCATAGGTGGTACCCAGCTTTTCATTCGCTAGCTGTCCATAAAACTTCGGCACGATATCTTCGCCACCGCTGAAAATAATTCCATCACAAATAGTCAAATAGTCATCAATCAATTCATTATTTGCAACAGGTAATACAATCGGAATCCCTCCTGCACGAATAATTGCCCGATCATAATCCTGATGAACAAATATCCCCTTTGATAATTCATTCTGTTTCACATATGATGCAGTAATTCCTATAATCGGTTTTCTCATCCATATCCCCCTGTATAAAACTTGAGTTTCATTTCTCTATTCTAAATATTAGTATGAATAATTTTACAAATAAATCCAATTGATATATTTCATAATAAAAAACAAAGTTATTTATAGATTAACATTAATCCGTCAATCAATTGAGATAGCTTATTATCTCATCAATTTTTTACTAAATAAAAACGTGCCAAACACTTAAATTTAAGTGTTTTGACACGCTATATGCTAATTGATTTTCTGTTTTCTATTCTCTTTCACCGACTTATCCTTCTACGAGTTCGATTTCCTATGTACGTTGACTAATTTTCTTTCCAATTACGTCATATAGGATGGTCACACAAACAACATTTGCCACCATAATAGTGATACTTGGTATAATAAAGGCTTTGCTCATCGAGAAGATTACTTCTGTACGGAACCAGTTTTGAAATGGTAAACCTAAGCCTAATAATACTGCAAAAAATGCTACTTTTACAAAAATTGGTTTTCCTTTCATTTTACCAATCATGCTATTAATAAATACACGTAATTGCCAGTAACCCTTTTGATAATCTACTCATTGAAAGTTCTTCCTCAAAATTGAACATCTTGTTGGATTTATACTCTAATTTTAAAAGACGTAAGAAAGAGATTCAATAAACAAAATTAAACATCTTGTTGAATTTTCATCGCAATTATTAAAAAGATTACATTTAAGTATTTATCTCTCTTGTGTTTTATTTTTAAACAATACAATGGCCAATATTACGAATGTAATCGTATAACCCATTACCCACCAAATATGAGGAAATAGATTTTCAAAAGAACCAGCTAATGCAGCTTTGCTCATTTCAACTGCATGAACAAATGGTAAGGCATAGGCAATGTCTTTGAATAAACCACCCACAAGATCTAAATCAAACCAAACACCTGATAACCAAGCTGATAGATTTGTTAGTAAAGCTCCACAAATTCCAGTAGCCGCTTTTTCACTTAACAAAGTACCACTTATTAAACCTAAACTAATATATAGTAAGGCAACGGGAATTAATACAAGGAGTAAAAAGAAAATAGTAAAACTAAAATCCAAGCCTAATATAATTGCAACAAACATACAAATAATCGCTTGTAAGATTGCCATACAGATAAGCGGTAATATATAGCCTAAAATAAAATTTTGTGCGGTCATTGGTGTTGTAAATAAACGTGCTAAAAATGCACTTTCTCGATCTTTAGATAATACTTGTGCAGCAAAAAGAGCCATAAAAGAAAGACCAAATACAGCAATACCAGGAGCTAGAGCTGAAACATTAAATAAATCTACTGGAATACTACTATTTATCGCGGTAAGCAATAATAGTAAAACAATTGGAAATACTAACCCGAAAAATAATGAAAGGGGATCACGAATTATTTCTTTTGATACACGTTGTGCAAATATTAATGTTCTCAATTGGATGAAACCCCTTTCGTCACGAGCGATACAAAAGCATCTTCAAAACTATTAGATTGGGTTAAATCAACCAATTCATTAACCGTCCCGACTGCCTTGACCTCTCCATCTTTCATAATACAAATACGATCACACAACGCTTCTGCTTCTTCCAAATAATGTGTAGTCAAGATAATGGTTGTTTCCTTCTTTAATCTTTCTATTAATCCCCAAAGCTCTCTACGCCCTAAAATATCCAAACCTAATGTAGGTTCATCTAAGAATAATACTTTTGGTTCCGTAAGAAGCGCCAATGCTATGCTTAACTTGCGTTTCCAACCACCCGAAAGTGTTTTACTCTTTTGCTTTTCAAAGGGGTGCAATGAAAATTCACTCATTATTTTATTTATTTTTTCAATTTGATTTTTTTTTGATAAGCCATGAATTCCTGCCATGAATTCTAAATTTTCACGCACCGTTAAATTAGGTGCGATGGCTGTTTCCTGCGGCGATACAGCGATTATTTCATGTACTTTCTCTCTATTTCTCTGTATATCTTCACCTAATATAGTAGCATGTCCCGATGTAGGCTTAGTTAATCCACATAATATGTTTATTACCGTCGTCTTCCCTGCGCCATTTACACCAAGTAAACCAAATAATTCCCCACGATTTATTGTCAAACTCACATTATTTACAACTAACTTATCACCATATTTTTTTGTTAAATCTACTGTGCTAATAGCTGAATTCATTCGTCATCCTCCAAATCAATTGGTACTTTTACCAAATTCAAAAATTCGTTCATCATTTTTTCTGGCACAATTGCAAGTCCTCGTTCTTCATCCCCTAAGAATATCAGTGGGTCACCTGGCTTTATATGAAAAATATCCCGTGCTTTTTTAGGTATGACAACTTGACCTCGTTCACCTAATTTAGTCACCCCGAAAAAATGTTTTCCTTTTGGAGGTAAAGGTAGTCCCATATCATTTCCTTCATAATTCACTAAATTATCCAATGTAATATTATAAAACGTTGCAAGTGCCTGACATTTTGCAAGATCCGGTGTCGATTCACCTTTCTCCCACTTAGCAATTACCTGTCTTGAGACATTTATAGCGCATGCTAATTCCTCTTGAGTTAATTTATGAAATATTCTCAAATGCTTTAAATTATTACTTATCATACTTTTCATACCTCCTAAAGTTATTATTCATTAAATTAATCTGTTTTTCCGCCAACGGATTGTAACTTCTTTGTTACGATTCGTGGCATTATAGCCAATTTTATCACTTCTAAAAAATAATTTAACTTTTCTCTATCTTATTTAAATATACTTTTTAAAAGACATCTTAGTTTTAAAGATTATTTTCTCCATTTTAACCAACAAAAAAGCCTGTCATTTCTGACAAGCTTTTTCATTTTTCTTATTATAACGGAATATTTCCGTGTTTTTTCTTCGGACGATCTTCTTGTTTGTTACGAAGCATTTCTAAAGATTGGATTAGTTTTAGACGTGTTTCACGAGGATCGATAACATCATCTACTAAGCCGTGTGAAGCTGCAACATAAGGGTTAGCGAACTTCTCTTTGTATTCTTCGATTTTTTGAGCACGTGTCGCTTCTGGATCAGCTGATTTTACAATTTCACCCGCATGAATAATGTTAGCCGCTCCAGCAGCACCCATTACAGCGATTTCAGCATTCGGCCAAGCATAGACCATATCTGCTCCAATAGCTTTTGAATTCAATGCCACATAAGCTCCACCGTACGCTTTCCGTAGGATAACTGTGATTTTTGGAACTGTAGCTTCAGAATATGCAAATAAAATTTTCGCACCATGACGGATAATACCACCATGCTCTTGTTTTACACCTGGGAAGAACCCTGTAACGTCTTCAAACGTGATGACTGGCACATTGAACGAATCACATGTACGAACGAAGCGTGCTAGCTTATCTGATGAATCAATGTCAAGTCCCCCTGCTAATACTTTAGGTTGGTTACAAACTAGACCCACCGATTCACCTTTAATTCGTGCAAAACCTACAACAATATTTTTGGCAAAGTCTTTTTGTACTTCCATGAATGAATCAGGGTCAACAACCTGCTCAATTACTTTGCGAATATCATATGATTTTGTTTGATCAATTGGCACGATATCAATTAATTCCGAACGATATTCATCTTTCTCGCTGAATTCAACCATCGGTGCTTTCTCTGTATTATTTTGTGGTAAGTAGCTTAGTAATTGTTTTACCTGTTCGATTACTTCTTCTTCATCTGACGCTCGGAAATGCGCGTTACCTGAAATGGAATTATGTACTTTTGCTCCACCTAAGCCCTCAGCAGTAATTTTTTCTCCTGTAACTGTTTCGATTACTTTAGGTCCTGTAATAAACATTTGTGATGTTTTTTCAACCATTAAAATAAAGTCAGTTATTGCTGGTGAATAAACAGCTCCACCTGCACAAGGTCCCATGATAACTGAAATTTGTGGCATTACGCCTGAATAGATTGAGTTACGGTAGAAAATTTCGCCGTATCCATCTAATGAAAGGACGCCTTCTTGAATACGTGCGCCACCCGAATCATTAATTCCGATAAATGGTGCGCCTGTTTTAGCGGCTAAATCCATTACATTCGCGATTTTCATTGCGTGCATTTCCCCAAGTGCACCACCGAAAACTGTAAAGTCTTGAGAGAATAAGTAGACTGGACGGCCATTTACTTTACCGTAACCAGTTACAACACCATCTCCTGGACCTTCTTTAGTAGCCATTCCAAAATCCACCGTACGATGTTTTACGAAAGGATTTACTTCAACAAAAGTATTATCATCTAATAATAATTCGATACGTTCGCGTGCTGTTAATTTTCCTTTATCATGTTGCTTGTCGATACGATCGTATCCGCCACCAAGTTCAATTTCTAGTTTTTTATCAAATAACTCATTAATTTTATCGTACATATCCATTTTGCTACCGACTCCTTTAGATTAACTTCTATCCACTAATTCATAAAGAACACCGAAAGATGATTTCGGATGAATAAAGACAACTTTTGCTCCACCGGCTCCAATTTTAGGTTGCTCAGATAATAAACGAGCACCTTCATTCACCATGCGTTTCATTTCTTCTTCAATACCAACAACTTGCAATGCAATATGGTGAATTCCTTCTCCACGTTTTTCTAAATGTTTATGGATAGCGCTTTCTTCTGAAAGTGGCTCCAATAATTCTAAATGTGTATTTCCCCCATCAATAAACGCTACACGAACCTGCTCGGACTCAACTTCTTCAACATTAATAAGCTTCATACCTAACACGTTTGTGTAATATGTAATACGCTCGTCTAAATTTCTAACAGCGATTCCAATATGATCAACATTTTCCACGAGTCCCATCTCCCTTTTTGTTCTATAACACAATTGTAACTGATTTTTTTGGAAAATTCTAGCTAATTTGCGAGATTATTGTTATGATAGCGATTACTTTTCTGAACAATCAGGCTACTTTAATAGTAACTTATAAATCACTAAATTCAATTTAATACGCTATTAAGAGAATATTTTTGTATAAAACATGATATTTCTACATTTAAGCTTTAAAACATCTTGTTTTATTTGAAAATCAAATGAATTTTCTTCGTTTTTTTAAAAATAATTTCGACATCATTTTGATGTGTTATATATCACATATTCCTCATAGCACGTGTTATGTTGTATTGAATTAGAAAATACTCTTTACTCTTCTACCTTAGATTTGGTAAAATAGATTCACAATGCTTGATGAGGAGCGATACTAGATGGGAAACAAAAAGACACAAAAAATCATCGTAATGTTGATGATTGTCATTATGGTTATTTCAACACTAATGTTCGGTTTGTCTATGATTATTTGATTCACTGTTCATCATACGAAATCAATACTTGGTTCACCGCAAGAGTTTGGCTATTTCGCTAGTCATAAAGCAAGTAACTGCCTTTGTTTTTATAAAACAAAGGCAGTTTTTCTTATTTATGTGAAACTTTTTTATATTTCATACGTACTATACATATTACCAATTAAGGGGAAATGAATTTTTGAACAAATGAACTACTATTTTTCTATCCATTTTTTATTTTATTACAATTTCTGAAGCGTATTATTCTACATGGCTTCAAATGGACTAAACGCCACCCCAGTTTAAACTGGTCCAACCAAGCGTCACTTCGGTCGAATCATCACGGTGACAAAGATCGCCGAATAACATCTGAAAGCCAACCTGTATATTATGTTTGGTTTCCTATTTTCAGCAAGTTAACAGTATATTTTAAAACAATCAATGAACAAGTTTATAAACTATATCTTTATTATAGTAATTTATGCTTTTAATAAACCGTATAAAATCAAGCTAAAGCTTTTTCAAGGTTACACAATGGATAAAAGCTTGCTAATGTTGCATCCTAACTTTTTGTTTTACCAATTATTGGGATATTTTTTGTTCTTTTACCTTAAAGAATTTATGATTACTTCTATTTTGGGGGTAAAAAATAGACTAACGAGGTTTATAATAATTGTTTTTTTACAATAAAAAAAGATTGCATCAATAGGATGCAATCTTTTTTATTTTATAATAGCTTTACCTTTTTTTACAGTTAGCCCAGCAAAGCCTTTTTTAACAGCAAAATATTGATCCATTTCCTCTATAAATGTATAGAGTGCAGACATCGATAAAAACTGTTCATGTGATTTTGGTAAAGGTAGATTTTCAAATTCATCTTTTACTAAACTTAGTTTTTTTCGATTTTCAACAATTGTATTCCCCGAATGAACATTTTCGGAAAGTTCTCCGATAAAATCAGCAACTAGTGTTGAATGAGCAACGTCTATCGGTAAATTTGTAATTTTAGGTAGCACACGTTCAATAATTTCTAATTGTTTTTGTCGTATATCAAAGTAGCGATAATATAAATCCTCTTTACGCGAAAGGTGATTTTCAATATCCATATAAGCTAGTGCTTTACCAATGTCTATATGTTGCTGTGCAGTTATTAATTCTTTCCCGTCCCATTCTGTATTGCCTGTGCGTAAATACAGCTCAATTTCATGAAATATACTACTATAAGCTTCCTCAATAGCGATACGGTGCTTATCCAAACTTTTGCTGATGTCTGGCATATAAAAATTCACTAAAAAGCCGACACCAAAACCAACAGCGATTAGAAGTAACTCATTATAAAGTAAATCTAATGTAAAATGGCCTGAATTTAAAATATGTAGCAAGATGACAATACTTGAAACAAATCCTGCAGTGATTTTAAACATCACCAGAAATGGTAGAAATACAAGGACAAGTAAACCAAGTGAAATGACATTATAGCCGCCAATTGAAAAGAAAATAAAAGCCATTAGCATGACAAGTAACGATGCCATAACGCGAGTGTAAATAGCATGAACCGATTTACGTTTTGTCGTCTGAATACAGAGAATCGTTAAGATACCTGCTGATGTATAATATTCTAGGTTTAAAAACAAAGCTAGACCAATTGATAAGGCAATTCCTACCGCTGTTTTTAAGGTACGGTAACCAATTGAATAGTTTTTATATTTCATATAAACACTCCCTTCTAACAAGTTACCATATTTGCAAATTTTTTCATAAGCCATTGGTTTTATAAAAATGAAGTTATACGCTTTACATAAAAAAATTGTGCTGGAATTTTACATTCACAGCACAATTTTTAGTTGAAATTAAACTTCTTCACAGAATTCTTCAAAGTGTGCTTGAAGATTTGTAATAACAGACATAGGTTCATGTCCTTCAATTTCATGACGAGGCACTTCAGCCACTGGTTGGCCATCTTTCATTAATACAAATGAAGGTGATGATGGAATATGGTCTTCACCAAAGTACATACGCGCCATAGCTGTTGCTTCTTTATCTTGGCCAGCAAATACCGTTACGATATGATCTGGGCGTTTTGTATAGTTAATTGAATGAACTGCTGCTGGACGTGCAATGCCGCCTGCACAGCCACACACTGAATTCACCATAAATAATGTAGTACCTGGGCGTTTAACCGCAGCTTCCACATCTTCAATTGTTTTTAATTCTTCATAGCCATTTCCTGAAAGTTCTCCACGAGCTTGGCTTAGCATATCTTGATAAAATAAATCGTAATCATTCATTGCATAGTCTCCCTTCAATTTCATATTTAACTATACATCAGATTGTTTTGATTTCAAAGTGTTCAGTTTCGTTTTTTACAAATTTTTCATTGTTTTTTATTTGTGCATCACTTATCTACTGTTGTTGCGTTATTATTCAAGGATTTCTTATAAAATACTGTTAATTCCCTTGAAAGATAAAAATATTATAGAAGTTTTATCTAATTTTTGTTTATTGTCTGAAATGTTTTGCAATTTATGAATACATGTATATAATGAGGTTGTAAGCAATTGAATATTTTATTAGGAGGATGCCACCAATGCAAACACGTGTACAAGAAGTTAAGGACTTTGTTATTTCAGGATTAAAAATCCAAGAAAGTAAAACCGATGATATTTCTGAACATTGGGAAGAACTTGCAGAGGTGCTGGAAGATTACGATGTACAGCATGATGTATTATATGGTGTATTAGTTGATTTAACAGAAGATGGCATTCACTATCTAGCGGGGATTAAAGATGAATACATGCCTAAAGAAGTGTCGTCAGAATCGGTAGCAATAGCTGCTGGTAGATATTTAGTTGGTGAATTACAATCAATCAATGATATTGAAAAAGCTTTTCAAGAATTAGGAAGCAATCAAGAGTATACACATCGTCCTGGCATAAGTTTTGAAAAATATAAAGGCAAAGACTTAGCAAATATTGAAGTATGGGTACCTATTGAGTAACCAATTGAGTGCTAAGCACTAGAAAATTATAAATCATTTCACAATAACAAAATATAAGCAGTACGTTAGCATGCAACATGTTAACGTACTGCTTTTTAGTGTGAAGAGGTAGAAAAATAATTCATTTACTTTACTTCTTCTTCAACTTACTAAAAAATTTCAACCCGCAAAATACGATGCGATTAGAGATTTATTATGTGCGCAAATCTAGCTGAATAAACCTAAACTTAGCTATTTTTCTCATTACAAATAGTATCCTTTCCTAGAAACTAGTACCAACCATTCGCTTGGTGGAATGCTTTTGCTTTATCCCATGAACCGTAACGTTGTTTTACAACCGTTTACTGTTCGCAACGAAAAAAGAATCGCATGAAGCTCGCGATTCCGTTTTTCTTATGCTCAGGTATTTAA
>JAGHSJ010000381.1 GCA_018065935.1 Candidatus Kurthia equi | reverse complement strand
ATTTTAGTGTTTAAAACATCACCGATGACCGCGCCACTCCATCTTCACACATGTCGCTTCTTACTCTTACATCGCTTCTAAGCTTGCCATGCTTGTTCGATGGATTGGCTCGGTCATCATGGTTCGGTCGCTAACGGCAACAGAGAGAGGGTTGGTGTTAACAGACTAGTGCCACGGGGTGAGCCCGAGGGCAAGCCACGGGGCACAGAGGAGCGCGATAAGTTGAGCGAAGTAGCGAGACGAGGAGCGCGAAGGAGCGAGACGATGCGAACGGAGGAGTGAGCAGAGATGAGCGAAGGAGCCCAGGGGTGCGATCAAAGAGTGGTTTGCATAAACTGAGGGATTTTCTTTTCAACAGCAATATCTTTAATAGAGTGCTCGTTGTTGATGCCGTAAGTAACAGCAATCAAAGCAGCGTCTCTGACGTCTTGATTGGTTACGGAAGCAGAACAGAAAAGGTTATTACGCTTAAGCATATCAATAAATTGCTCATGAGTTATCTTTTTACCTCTTGACTTATAGTTAGTAGATCTGACAGGTAAGGTAGGGATAGGTTCAAGACCATAATAATCAGCACAAGCAATAATCTGTTTAGCAGTAGCATGATTCTCTCCAATATTACGGTTAATGCGGCCAATAATAAGAGAGTTACCATTTATTGGTTGAAAAAAAGTTCTATTAAGATATCCAGCTTCAACAAAAAGCTTTACTTTCAAAGCAGGATTAGTGTCTTTTTGAGTCTTTATGTTTTTAAAGAAAGTGAAAATCAGTGTTGAAAAATTAAAGACGAAAAGTTCAACACGATTATCAGAAATAATACAGACACCGTTTTTTTCAACATCAGGGTCGATGGCGATAATTTGGTCCATGTTTAAAGGTATAAACAAAAATGTATAAAACAAAATAATTAATAAACAGTCTCACAAAACTCTAACCAATACTGCCTAAACCATACATAAGTATAAAGGCATTGTGGAATCCATTCATCGATCCTGAGAAAGTAATAACCAACGACGTAATTATCGGTGATGATTTTACAAATATGATTTTATGTGGACATAATGGTGGTGGTAAATCGACATATCTTAAAGCGTTGATTATAGCTATGTTACTATCTCAAACGTTTGGCATAGCTCCAGCGAAAGAGATGACAATGACTCTTTTTAAGTACATAAGAATAATGTCAACCATTAATGAAGAATTTAATGACAGTGATTCATTATTCAAGTCTGAGATAAAACGTTTGCGTGATTATATTAATCTATGTAAATTTGTAAAAGACAATGAGTTTATATGTACTGTGTTTGACGAACCTCTTCATGGTACAGATTCTACTTCTGCAGTAGTATTATTAAAAAGCATATTTAAGTATTTATCTAGTAATAAAAAGCTACTTCAAGTTATTTCAACACATTATCGAGATATTATTAGTCTTGAAGATTATAAAAAAGAGAGATTTAGGAATTATCTAGTTGAAGTAAAATTTTTAGATGATGATAATTTTGAGTATACGTATAAAATAATTCCAGGTAATCCAAAGCGATCGATAGCATTAAACATAGCATCTAAGGAAGGTCTTGACAAAGATGTGCTATTACTTGCTAAAAAAGAACAATCATCATATCATAGTCGCTACGAATGTTCGACTGATCATCTCAGCACACAGGTACTTCGTACCTAAGGTGCTTCGATTTCTCAGTCTCACATCTTGCGACAAAAAATGGTAACGACGAATATGATACAGCCTGTTTGCATATGGCTTCTTGCACTCTTTGTCTCTTTCCTCGCCAAAAAGTGCAAGAATCCATATGCATGCCAGGCTGTCTCGCGCGTTACCTCCTCCTCGCGCGAGCCAGCCTGGCATGCACCCAGTCCACCTTGGTGGGTGGTACCCACCATGGTGGGCCTGGTTGTGTGTCGGTTCGCTTCGTCGTCGGTCGTAACATATACAGTATTTCTATTACTATCCAAATATTTCTTATACTTTTTTATATATCTCGTATATATTTTGTTTTTTCCAGAAATTATATATCATATAAATATGGAAACAAACAAAAATAACATATCTGTCGCAAAAATATCTGTCGCAGATAATCAAAAATCAATAATTCAATTAATGTGTGATCTTCAAAAATCATACCAAGAATTTATCAAAAAAGAACAAGAATTTTCAGATTTTATCAAAAAAATATCTTAATCATGAGCTTTTTTAACATGAGTTTTTTTAACTCACGTAAGCTTGTTTATAACAAGTCTTACCTTTCATATAATTTAGCAACACCTAAAATCGATGCAATAGATTATTGGGTCCAAAATAATATCAATATCAAACGATCTAGATATATCGCATTATGTTTATTTAGTAAGCGTAGATGCACAGGAAAATCATATTTTGCAATCAACGGTATTTATAATAGCGATCGTGTAATCGTATTCCGTAGTTTCTTACGATATTTTACACCACCATCTAATCCTCAATTATGTGTTGTAGATGATCTATCTATGTCTGATCTCGAGCAGAATATATGTGTATACAAGCAAATCTTAACAGGACAACCTACTACTATGTATGTCAAGTATGCTAATCACGATTGGCCGTATTGTGTTCCGTGTATTGTTACAACCAACGATATTCAAGTCGTGCATAAGTTTTTGCATGATCCTATGTTCAACGAGAGCGTACAAGTTATTCAGATATCTGATAACGAGACTATGACAGATCCTTCTTTAATATTACGTAACAGACAGTCTATTCATAATGTTCTCGATGAGAGTGTTTGAGTAGGAGGAGGCCCCACCCACCCACCCCCGAAAGCATTTGCTGGGGTCAATTGCCGACTTTGGCACCTTTTTTGAGAAACTTCGATGAAACGATGGTGTGGAAGCAGGGTTGACTTTGAGAAGAAAAAAAATCTCTACACTACATACATAGATGGAAACAAACAAATCCTAGATGAAGAGTATGTAGTGTAGAGAAGATGCAGGACTACAGAGTAGTACCTTTATTACTTTTTTATTTGTTCAGTACGGTTATCGTGTATTGTGTTGTCAGAACAATTAATAAACACTCCAAACTTAGAATGTTTAAACAGCTGAGTC
>JAGHSJ010000036.1 GCA_018065935.1 Candidatus Kurthia equi | reverse complement strand
AAGATTCTATTTTCTGTGCTGATGTTTGAGCACGCTTGTCTTGTGGTATGTGGTACATAGTCAATAAATATGTTACAGATGTATCATATCTATTTGTGTCTAGTACAAAAATTGTGCCACAAAGATTGTAAATAATTTGAAGATTTACAGAAAGGGCATTTAATAGTAAACATAGGACGTTTAAAATAACTTGACGCTCCTAAATTACTAAATATTATTTACTTATACAAATTTTAGCCTACTTTTTGACCAATAGAGCATAGTCGTTTGCCCTTTTTGCTCTCAAGAAACTTGAACGTCTGAATCCCCTCTATTTATGCGCCTTCACAAAGATTTTAGCCTACTAAATGACCATTACGCCAATTTTCTTCGTAAATTCCAGTAAAATTTTTATTAAAATAGCAATTATGGTGAACTTTATTTGCATATTCCAAAAATTCTTTGTAATTTTGCAGCGCAAATTAATAATGAACGAAAAATCGCCTATGATGTAAAACAAGCAATTTTATTTGCACAATAGATAATATAGCGTTATCTTTATCTCACACAATCTCAAAATCGCCAATTTTAAGTCGTTGTGAAGTAAAGTTCAACGCTCACTCATTTAGAGTGGGCTTTACTTTATTCCAACGGCAAGGTGTTTGGCGATACCCGAGATTGTGGATTAAAAAGTTTAGTCCACTTTTTTTGTGCCTTGTTAGAAAAGGACTCGGAGCAACTGAAAAGCCGTTAAGTGAGTAAGGACAAATCTTCAAACAAATAATACAAATGAAAAAACTATCTCTTTTATTTATCTTGACATTAAGTGCCGTGATGATGAGCGCACAAATTACGTATGTGACGACATTGAAAAATGTTTCTCTAGATTTTTCCAACTATGTGGAACCACTTTATTTACCTGAATTTGGTGAATTTATTTATAGTGTTGATAACACATCCAAAACGATTACTATTTATAACGATCAGTTTGTGGCAGAAAAAGTAGTAACCATTCCAAATGTTAGCCAAGCCTCCGAAGAAATGGATGTATTGTGGCCATCTAAAGGTTTGTTTACCACAGATGATAAAATCTGTTTTTTTGTTATAGCGCGTTTTGGTGATTGGGATAATGGTACATCCAAATTTATGGTGCTCAATGAAAATGGTATAGTTGTTGAAGGCTTTAAGACTGAATATACACGAAATTATTACCCCGTATTATTTTCCATTGATGGTAACATATACGTAGCCATTATGCCAGATGGGAAAAGTGTAGGTAGGCAAGGAGATGCTGATATTTATTTATTGCCTAGTACAACGACAGACCTTGATTCTCCTTCTGCTCCAATCAGGACTTCTAATGCTCATAAGATTATCGAAAATGGACAAATGTATATCATCCTTGATGGTGTTAAGTATGCCGTAACAGGTAGTTCTACATTATAATAATAGGCAATATCAAATACAGCAAAGACACGCAATAATCCAGCGTGTCTTTGTTGTTTATTTCCCTTCCTGCAGATCTCTTAGGATGGCAGCGCGGACGAAGCAATCGAAGCGTTGGTATGTTTTGCGTTTGCCGGTTTGTGGATTGATAGGAGCGTCTGCTTCGCCTTTGATTCGTTGGGCATCAAAGCGTTTCTTCCATAAAGCTAAGGTGGTCAGAGCTTGAGCCTTGGCCTCATCCGTAAGGGTGGGGTCGTTCTTTATGTCCTCCGGATTACGGATAATCATCTTGGTCTGTGCGCAAGTTTGCTTCCAGAGTTCGATTTTACGGAGTTCGGCTCCTTTCGGTGGGTTCTTTTTCCAGTCACGAGGATTAGTGATTATATAGGCTTCTTGTGCTCCTTCTCCAAGCACTTTGCCATCTTCATCTTTGAAGTGTTTTTTACGGAAGGTAGTTTTGTTGATGCTACCTTCTATACTCTCGATGGGGTAATTGAATTTTGTTTTTGCCATAGTTGTATTATATATTGGGTTTATATTAAGTTTTTACAGAGTTTATATGTGTCGTTCACGTGTGGTGAATATCATAGTAAAAA
>JAGHSJ010000083.1 GCA_018065935.1 Candidatus Kurthia equi | reverse complement strand
CTTTATTATATTAGTAATTCGTTCAGTAACTTTACCAGGCGCATGGGAAGGGATTGAATTTTTCTTAAAACCAGATTTTTCAGCAATCAATTTTACGGCAATCTTATATGCATTGGGCCAAGCATTCTTTGCACTAGCAGTAGGATTTTCTTGTATGGTTACGTATAGCTCTTATTTGAAAAAAGATGAGAGTTTACCTTATTCAGCGGGATCTGTTGTACTGATGAATATTTTTGTCTCACTATTAGCTGGTCTTGCCATTTTCCCAGTTGTCTTTTCATTTGGTCTTGATCCAACAGAGGGACCAGGCTTGTTATTCGTCGTATTGCCGACGGTGTTTCAACAACTGCCATTTGGTGAATTATTCTTCGCCATTTTCTTATTGCTATTCTTATTTGCCACATTGACTTCATCATTTAGCTTGTATGAAATTATTGTTGCAGCTTTCCAAGAAAAATGGAAAAATGCACGAAAGAAAATCACTTGGATTTTGGGGGCAATTGTAATTGTGGTGGCCATTCCAGCAGCACTTTCATCTAGCTCACTAGCTGATTTTCATGTGTTTGGTAAGACAGTATTTGACGCTACAGACTTTTTAGTGAGTAATATTATGCTTCCATTAGGTAACTTATGTATTGCTCTCTTTATTATTTACAAGGTTGATAAACATTTTGTACGCAATGAATTTATGGCTGGAAGTAAGCTTTCACTTCGCTGGTATCAACTATGGCGTTTACTCATGATGACAATTGTTCCAATCGTCATTGCCGTTGTATTAATATTCCTTGTTTTTTCTTAGAAGAGTGATCCTTAGGGGTCACTTTTTTATTTGATTTAAATATGTCATAAAGAGTTCATCTTTTAATGGTACGAATCGGTGAATTTTAACAAATATATAACTTTTTGTGTTATTTTTTGGGGATAGGGGAGGTATCCAGATGAATAAATTTCGTATAACGATGGTATGGATTTTATTGCTCTGTATTGGTGTAATGGGCGGCCTAATGACTACGGATTCTAAACCTCAAGAAGACACGCAAATGCCTGTAAAAGTAATTACGGAAAATAATAAAACAACATTAAAAATAGATAGCTATTCAAAGAAACTAAAAAGTATTGATACATTAAAAGAATTAGAAAAAACGACACCTATTATTGTTGAAGGCTTGAAGACAACGGAAGTAGTTAGACGTTTTCATGAAATGAAAAATTCAAGTGAATTTAGAGATTGCTATACAGAAAGTAATTTTAAAATTGAAAAAGTATATAAAAATCAAAGGAATTTATCGCAAATTAAAAAAAATCGCTTAATTCAGATTCGCGAGGCAGAATTTCAGCTAGATGGACAAACTTATACGGTAAATGGCTACAAAAAAATGGAAAAAGGTAAGCGATATCTTTTGTATTTAGACGAACAGCATGGAAGGTTCATACCAAAAGAAATGGTTTATGGAAAAATCCCTTTGTATTCAGATGAAATTGGACTTTATGATGAAGATCAATTGAATATAAAGAATATTGGGCAAGCAAAGTCTATTAATGAATTAACGAACGAATTAACCCCCTTATTTAAAGAAGCTAGAAGAAAATATAAATAATAAAAGCCCCGTTTAAAAAACGGTGGCTTTTATTATATTTAGGAGCACCTTGATGAAGAATATTCCTTTCTGAAGGTGCGTAGTAAATGAATTGAAAAAGAAGCTAATTTAATTCTGCTTCTTTTAATAAAGAAACTAATTTATACAAAGAATTCTTTAGTTCCATTTTTTGCTTTTTTCGTTTATTTGTCGCAACGTCTACGACAGATTCGAAAGTATCACCACTATGAAAATGAACTTGGTAGGTTATGTATTGAACTGGATGTGAAAAAAGACGTTCGATTTCATTTTCATGAAGTAGTGTTTCAGATGCTGTTTTTTCAAAAACAAGCTTGTCACTAGCGTAGGCTTCTATTTTTTGGACATCGTTTAAAGCAAATTCACGATTATCGGTACGACTGATGAATGAGCCGTCCGTTGTTAAATAAAAATCTAAGTTCCCATTTTGATGAAAAAAACCATGTTTTATTTTCGTCGTATTTGCACGTGGTTCCGCCTGTTTTTTCTTTTTAAACATCGCAAGCAATAAGATGATTTCCATATACATAACCCCTTTTGTTGTTCAATCTATTTTCAGTATATAATATATAG
>JAGHSJ010000060.1 GCA_018065935.1 Candidatus Kurthia equi | reverse complement strand
TAAAATTTCGAATTGGTTTTTCCAATTCCGTATGCACGAACTGGCAGCGATATTGAAAATCGCTGCTGTTTCATTAAGGGACGTACCATATTCAGTCATATAGTTAAGTACGTCTAGTTTAAATGCTTTTGTGTAATTTGTATATCGTCTGACGAACGCTTCTACGCCATTCTTTTGATATTGATTCGTCAACGTGAGTAAATAACGATGTGAAATACCAAACTCCGCAGCGACAGTCCTGGAGCTTTCTCTGCTCGTTAAATAGCGTTCAACCGCTGCTAATTTTTGTTCAGCACTCATTTTAGCCATGAAAAAACACCTCATTCGTTAGTATTGTGTCTAACAAATGGGGTGCAGTTCACGGTCGCTCTTGCCACTTCGGATGAGGCATGGCAATTACAGCCTCTTCAAATACCGCATCATGTGTCATTAATGCATTTTCTAAGTCTACTGAGGAAATCCATTTCCCGCCACTCTTAATCAAATCTTTTGTATGATCGGTAATTTTTATAAATCCTTGCGGGGTACGGACGGCGATATCTCCTGTATAAAGCCAACCATCGCGAAAAGCTTCCTTCGTACGTTCATCGTTATAGTATTCAGATGCAACCCACGGACCGCGAATAATTAATTCTCCCATTGTTTTACCATCTGCTGGGACATCACCATCTTCATTAATAATGCGCGTATCAATTAGTGACATTGGCGCTCCCTGTGTGCTCCGTGCCTCTAACTTTTCTTCATGTGACCAATCATCCATTTCAGAGGTATAGTTTGAAGCTGAAACAATTGGGCTTGTTTCCGTCATGCCATAACCTACGATAAATGGCACATTATATTTTTGTTCAAATGCTTTTATTAAGCCTTTTGGTGAAGCGGATCCCCCACTAATCACTGTACGCAAAGAGCTAATATCAATTGGACGTTCACTATTCTCCAGTACTTGTAGTACACCTAACCAAATCGTTGGAACCCCTGCAGTAATTGTCACTTTTTCAGACTCAATTAATTCCAATAATAATTTTGGTGTGAAGCTTGGTCCTGGAAGAACCTGTGTCGTCCCATAATTCACCGCTGCGAATGGGAAGCCCCACGCATTTACATGAAACATCGGCACAATCGGTAAGGTAACATCGCGTTCATTTAAGCCAAATGATTCCACCATTCCGAGTATCATCGAGTGTAAAACAATCCCTCTATGTGTATAAACAACGCCTTTTGGTAATCCTGTTGTAGCGCTTGTATAACACATACCTGCTGGTGAATTTTCATCTAAGTCTTGTGGAAATTCAAAATCATCACGTGCTTCTGCTACTAACTTTTCATAGCTATAGGCATTTGGTAGTTTGCACTGTGAAAGGTCGACATCATCCCCCATAATAATATAGATTTTTACTGTTTTCAATTCACTTTGAACAGCTTCGATTAACGGTAATAAATCGGCATCTACAAATAATATTTCATCTTCTGCATGATTAATAATATAAATAATATGTTCTGGAGATAGACGAATATTAATTGTATGAAGTACCGCTCCTGAACAAGGTACAGCAAAATACACTTCTAAATGTCGATGATGATTCCAAGCAAATGTACCGATTTTCATCCCTCTTTGCATGCCTAGCTTTTCAAGTGCAGCAGCAAGTTTTTTTGTACGCAAGCTAAAATCCTTGTACGTTAAGCGATGAATTTTTGTTTCAGATGTTCTTGAAATAATTTGTTTTTGACTAAAATGTGTCTCCGCTCGTTTGAAAAACTCTGTTAAAACTAATTGCGTATTCATCATCTTATAATTTCCTCCTTTAAATTTTCACTTTTAAAATGCTTACTCTGCTAATACCTTCTTTATGTAAATAAACACCATATTTACGCATAGAATTTACATTTTTCATAGGAAGCAATCATTTCTAGATAAAATGAAGGTTTATCTCTATTTTTATTACCTGAAAATATAGGTTCAAATTTTGGACAAATAAAAAATCAAACCGCAAAATACACGATTTGATTTCATAGTGAATACGTGGTTGAAAATTCCCACCTATTTATATAGCTATTTTTGTTTTTTTTAAGAGGCTTTTACTTCTAATTTTTTTGATAGTTTTTCTAACATATCTTTTGTCATTTTATCTAAATCAAACTGGGCTTTAAATGACCATTCTTGCTCCGCTGCTGAACAATTTAACGAGTTCGGCCAGCTATCTGCAATCGCTTGACGTGCCGGATCGACTGCATAGTCCATTTCGAATGTAGGAATATATTTTTTAATAGCTGCAGCAATCTGAGATGGCTCGAAACTCATCGCTGTAATATTAAATGCATTGCGATGAACTAATTTTTCACCATCTGCTTCCATTAAATTAATAATGGCATCTAGTGCATCCGGCATATACATCATATCCATATACGTACCTTCAGCAATATACGATGTGTATTTTCCTTCTGTAAGAGCTTTATAGTAAATGTCCACTGCATAATCTGTCGTACCGCCACCAGGAGGTGTTACGTATGAAATTAATCCTGGGAAACGTACACCGCGTGTATCTACACCGTATTTTGTGTAGTAGTAGTCACATAGTAATTCACCCGCTACTTTATTCACACCATACATCGTCGTTGGGCGCTGCAGTGTGTCTTGAGCGGTTTGCTCTTTTTCTGTCGTAGGTCCAAAAGCTCCGATTGAACTTGGTGTAAAAAATTGAAGATTTAATTGGCGTGCAACTTCTAGTGCATTCATTAATCCACCCATATTTAAGTTCCATGCAAGGACTGGATTTTTTTCCGCTGTTGCTGACAAGAGTGCGGCCATATGCATTAAAGTGTCTGCCCCAAAGTTCTTCGCAAGTTTCAGCATTTTTTCTGCGTCCATGACATCTAAAATTTCAAAAGGACCAGTAGAATTTGCCGGCTTACGAATATCTGTTGCCAATACATTATTTTGTCCGTATTGCTTACGTAGTTTTTCAACTAACTCCGAACCAATTTGTCCACATGCACCTGTAATCATAATTTTCTTCATATTGCTTCCTCCTCGTTGCGACTACATTTGTATTTCTGGAAAACACATCTTCTACTAGCAAACATTTGAATTATTGGAGAGGACAAATAAAATCTATTCAAAAGCCTTTTAAATCAAGGTTATTAAGTAATTTTCATTATATACACTATTATCAAAAAATTCAACATTTGTTTTTCCTAAAGGAACAGTTTGTTTCCCCTTCGTAAAGGGTAACTAAAAATCACTACTATATAATGGGAGGGAAAAGATGCATTTCATAAAAAATATTTTTATTTATTTAATTGCTTTTATTAGCTGCAGTCTTTTAATCGCAATCGGAATCCCACCGTTTTTCATTTTTCTTTTATTATTCCTTTATTTAGTCGTCTTTACTTTACTACCACATCTTCATATTATTTTTTGGACTAAAAACATAAAAAAAGTTGACCGTTTTTTACAAAACAATCGCAGTAAGCTTTTTTTTAGCTATTTTTATGCCTTCGCTCATGAGTCTGACGATCAGCAACGCATTCTCCTTCAAAAAATTGTGCAACGCAAACAACCTCCTGATGAAGAACATTATTTTAAAGCAATGCTCGCTTTGCTAAATCATGATTATTCAAACGCAAATGCCGAAGCTAAACAGATTATAAATCATGATTTCCGTATCTACACATTAGCTTATATCGCTATTTTTGAAGGTAACTATGATCTAGCAAGTCACCTCGCCTCAGAATTAACTACAACTTGGCGTAAATACACCATTCGCTCCTTACTCGCTTTTCAACAGAATCAACTTCAAGAATTCTATGAATTATCATCATATGCACTTGAGCAGACACGCGGTATCGAGCGCTACGTTATTAGTCATCTGCTCAATAAAAAATAAGGTCGTACATACGCAACTTTCAAACGCATGTACGACCTTATTTTTATTTATTTTTTCAACACATCATCATATAATTCAGGGCGACGATCATCATATACGGGGATACGCTTACGCACTTCGTCTACCTGTGAAAAATCAACATCAACAATGGCTAACTCTTCATCTTCCTTCCCTGTCCATAGAATTTTACCCCAAGGTTCAATCACCATTGACTGTCCATTGAAATTTTGTAAATTTCTACTCGTACGATTCACCGCAACAATGAAACATTGATTTTCAATCGCACGTGCCTGTAATAAAGTTTTCCAATGATCAATTCTTTCTGTTGGCCATTGCGCAGAAACAAAGATTACCTTTGCCCCATTAATTGCATGTAAACGAAGCCATTCTGGGAATCGAATATCATAGCAAATGACACCTGCTGCATCCACTTCTCCAAGTTTAAAATTATTTTGTGTGTTTCCTGAAGAAAGGTATAAATGTTCATCCATTAAGCGGAATAAATGCACTTTATCATATTCACTTATTATATCGCCTTTATTATCCACAATAAGCATTGTATTATAAAATTCATCCCCTTTTTTGGTCGCTACTGACCCACCAATAATATGCACCTGTAATTCTTTTGCTAGTTTTGATAGAAACGCTTTTGTCCGATTCCCATCTATATCTGCCATTCCTTCAAGTTGTTTTAGCGCATAACTTGTATTCCACATTTCTGGCAGCACAATCATTTCTGCCCCTTCTCGAACTGCTTCACGTATCAATTGATCGACACGATAATAATTTTTTTCAACATCTCCAAAAGCTACTTGAAGTTGAATGCATCCCAATTTCATTTTCGCCACCACCTAGACATTTTTTCTAAAAAGTATTATTATTCACCTTAAAACTTAAAAGATTCAGAATATTCCTATTCTCTATCATATCAAATTTAACTGAGGAGGCAACTAAATGGAATTATCGAACGTACTAAAAAATTTACCTGAGCAATTTTTTGCCAAGTTGTCAAAGAGCGTTGCTGATGCAATTGCCGAAGGACGAGATATCATTAATTTAGGTCAAGGGAATCCCGATCGCCCGACCCCCTCACATATTATTGAGGCGATGCAACTAGCTACTGCTGATCCAGCAATGCATAAGTATTCGCCGTTCAGAGGTATTGGTCCATTTAAAGAAGCTATCGCTAACTTTTATCAACGTGAATATGGTGTAACGATTGACCCTACTACTGAAATCGCCATTCTTTTTGGTGCGAAAGCTGGTTTAGTTGAACTTCCACTTGCCCTATTAAATGCTGGAGATACGATGTTATTACCTGACCCCGGATATCCTGATTATTTATCTGGTGTTGCACTGAGCGATGTTCAGTTTGAAACAATGCCCCTTTTAGCAGAGAATAATTTTTTACCTGATTACACGAAGCTTTCTGCTGAAACATTGGAAAAAGCAAAACTAATGTATTTGAACTATCCTAATAATCCAACTGGTGCAGTAGCTACACCTGATTTTTTTGATGAGACGATTGCATTTGCTAAGGAAAATAATATAGCTGTTATGCATGATTTTGCTTATGGTTCACTTGGCTTTGATGGCGTGCGTCCCCCTAGTTTCCTACAGTCTAAAGGAGCAAAGGAAGTTGGCGTCGAATTTTATACTTTGTCGAAAACGTATAATATGGCGGGCTGGCGCGTTGGATTTGCTGTTGGAAATGCGACGATGATTGAAGGAATAAATTTATTACAAGACCACCTTTACTGTAGCTTATTCCCTGCTATACAGATTGCTGCTGCTGCCGCTTTAAATGGCCCGCAGGATTGTGTAGAAGAACAGCGTGACATTTATGAAAAACGTAGAAATACATTGATTACTGCTTGCGAACGGATTGGATGGGAAGTAACGGCACCTGCTGGAAGTTTCTTTGCTTGGTTAAAAATTCCGACTGGCTATACAAGTGAAGAATTCGCAGATTATTTATTGGATGAAGTAAATGTAGCTGTTGCTGCTGGAAATGGTTTTGGCGCTCACGGAGAAGGTTATATTCGTGTCGGTTTACTTGTCGATGAAGATTTATTAACAGAAGCTATCGAAAGAATTTCTAAAATACCGGAATTTCAAACAGAAATTAGCTCGAATAAGTAGTTAAATTACTTAATTTTCAGAAATCATTGACTTTATTGAATATTTTATATAAATTGAATATATCAAATATTTATATTAAAACTAAATTCTCTTATCAAGAGTAGCTGAGGGACTGGCCCTGTGAAGCTCGGCAACCTTCTCATACATCGCGTATGTGGAAAGGTGCTAATTCCAGCAAGATGACAAAATCTTGATAGATAAGAGAGGCTGACTTTAAACTTTCACCTCTCTTTTATTTATTGAAAGAGAGGTTTTTTATATTCTATCTAAAAAAGGAGACTATTAATTATGAAAAAATCAGCAGGTATCGTATTATCACTAACTTTAGCAGCATCTCTATTAGCAGCATGTGGAAATGACAAAGATGACGCAGCAGCGGGCTCAGATGGAAAATTAATCGTCGGCGTAACGGCAGGACCTCATGAAGAAATTGCAAAAGAAGCAGCAAAAATCGCGAAAAAAGATGGCCTAGATGTAACGATTAAAGCCTTCTCAGATTATGTCATTCCGAATACATCATTAGTTGAAGGTGACTTAGATGCAAACAGCTTCCAAACACTAACTTTCTTAGCTAACTTCAATAAAGAAAAAGGCGAAAACTTAGTCTCTGTAGGAACAACAATCCTTACACCGATGGGTCTTTACTCTAAAAAAGTAAAAACAATTGAAGATTTAAAAGATGGTTCGACTGTAGCTATTCCGAACGATGCTTCAAACGGAGATCGCGCTTTAACGGTTCTTGAAAGCCAAGGTGTTATCACATTAAAAGATACAGGTGATAAACTACATACACCAAAAGATATCGACAAAAATGAACATAACTATAAGTTTGTAGAACTTGAAGCTTCTCAATTACCTCGTCAATTAGATGAAGTTGATGCAGCAATGATTAATACAAACTTTGTATTGGAAGCTGGCATGGATACAAAATCTGCTCTTCTTCGCGAAGGTACAGATTCGCCTCATCTAAATGCAGTCGTTGTCGATGAGTCACATAAAGATGATGAAGATGTGAAAAAATTCGTGAAAGCTTATCATTCAGAAACAGTGAAAAAATTCATTGAAGATGAATATGATGGTGCAGTTATCCCTGTTTTCGATAAATAACGTCAGTTTGTAAGGAGATAAGTAACGATGATTGAATTAAAAAATGTGAAGAAAACATTCATTTCAAATAAAAAAGAAATTACCGCAGTTGATGGTGTAAATATCACTGTTAAAGAAGGTGAAATTCATGGTGTCATTGGTTATAGTGGTGCAGGAAAAAGTACGTTAATACGTTGTGTCAATCTTTTAGAAGAACCTACAGCAGGAGAAGTTATCATCAATGGACATGACTTAATGAAAATTTCAAAGGCTGAGCTTCGCGAGGTACGCGGCAAAATTGGTATGATTTTTCAGCATTTTAATTTGTTAAAAACAGTGACGGTCTATGATAATATCGCCATTCCTTTAAAACTTGCTGGTGTTGCAAAAAAAGATCTTCAAGCTCGCGTAGAAAAATATTTAAAAATTGTTGGCTTAGAAGACCGTGCAACGAATTATCCTTCACAATTGTCGGGTGGTCAAAAACAGCGTGTGGCCATTGCTCGTGCGCTTTCATTAGAACCTAAAATCTTATTAAGTGATGAGGCCACTTCTGCATTAGACCCAGAAACGACAGATTCAATTTTAGATTTACTTTTGAAAATAAATAAAGAATTAGGCATTACGATTCTACTCATTACACATGAAATGAATGTTATTCAAAAAATATGTGATGAAGTATATGTTATGGAGCAAGGAAAAGTGGTTGAGCAAGGTTCGACGATTGATTTATTCACTGCTCCCCAGCATCCAACAACTCGTAAATTTTTAAATACGATTTCTCAACGTCAATTATCTGATTCACTTATTGAATCACTCAATGTCACCGGTGCTGTAACTCGCCTTACCTTTATTGGTGATAATACTGGGACACCTGCTTTAGCTGAAGTAAGCAAAAAATTCTCAGTCGTACCAAATATTTTAGCTGCCAATATTATCGAATTAAAAAATGGCATTGTCGGCAATATTACCGTACATTTAGAGGCACAACCTGAAGCACTACAGAAAGCTCTGGATTACCTTGAACAGTCTGGCATCCGTATTGAGCAATTAGGAGGTCAAAAACATGAGTAATTTTATCGAAGAATGGGGTGACACCTTAAAAGAAGGACTTATTCAAAGTTTCCAAATGACGAGCATCTCGCTTGTCATTTCCATTATCATTGGGATTCCTCTTGGTGTGGCCGTTGTTTTAACTCGACCAGGTCAACTGCTTGCCAACCGTTTTACGTACCAAGCGCTAAATTTACTTATCAATATTGTACGTTCAGTTCCATTCATTATTTTATTATTCTTCATTATTCCATTTACAAAATTTATCGTGGGTACTTCCATTGGTGTACAAGGCATTATCGTCCCACTCGTTATTTATACTTCACCATATATTGCTCGTTTAATGGAAACAGCTTTATTAGAAGTGGACCATGGTGTAATCGAAGCTTATAAAGCAATGGGCATGAAAAATTCTCAAATCATCTGGCATGTTCTTCTTCGCGAGGCCCGTCCATCGATTATTTTAGGATTAACAATGGCTACTATTAGTTTAATCGGTGCAACCGCTATGGCTGGTTTAGTTGGGGGCGGTGGATTAGGTGATATCGCCTACCGCTATGGTTTCCAACAATATGAAACAGTTCTTATGTATGTTGTCGTTATTCTATTAATTATTCTTGTACAAATCATTCAAACAATCGGTAATAAATGGTCAGCCCATTTAAAACGTGATTAATCAAAAAGAGCGATTTCTCCATCGGATAATCCGACTAGAGAAATCGCTTTTTTATGTGGTTGTCGTCGTTGCCATATAGATTTCCTCAAAGGGTTGAACGATGACGAATCCTTCACCAACAAATTTCATTTGTACCGATTCACCACTTCCTCGTCCAATAAACGTGCGAATATTCACATCCGTTTTGAATTCCGGGGTTAAGTTACCTGACCAAGCGACTGTTGAATTAGGATCAGTAAAGATCGGACGTTCCTTCGTCACTTTTAACGTAAGTGGTTCGAAGTGTGTCGTAATCGCCACTTTCCCTTTCCCTTCTAACAATACATTAAATAGGCCTCCCGACATCATGCCAGATATTTTTCGCATTAGTCTAATATCCCATTGTACGGTTGGTTCAAATGCCAATAAATTATTCCCATTAACAGTAAGCATTTCTTCATCCAAATTAAAAATGGTGATTTTCTTACCTTTATCTGCTAAATATAATTTTCCATTCCCTGTTGCCTTCATCAACGCTGTTCCTTCACCAGTTAAGGCTTTTTTGAACATCTTACCAAAACCCTGCTCGGATATTTTTTCGCGTTCAAATTTAATATCACCTATATATGAAATCATCGTGCCAACTTTTGCCCATACTTGGCCTTGTAAATTCACCTCTAACACACGCTCTGTTTCTAACACAAAGAATTCATTTTTTTGCTCATTTTCCTTTGTATCCACTATAAATTGTTGCAAAGAATATTCACTCATAAAATACATCCTCCATTCATTCGTAACTAATTTTATAAATTGGCTCTAGAATAGAAAAGTCCCTTAAACATCGTGTATCACTTGGCTTAAGGGATTGAGTTGACATACTATTTATTGAATAACGCCTAATTCTTTACCGACTTTTTCATACGTAGCAATTGCTTCATCTAGCATTTCTTTTGTATGAGCTGCAGTAGGCATATTACGTAAGCGTCCTGTACCTTTAGGGACTGTTGGAAAAACAATTGATTTCGCATAAACCCCTTCTTCAATTAAACGCTTTGAAAATTGTTGCGTTAAGGTTTCATCACCAATAATACAAGGTGTAATCGGCGTTTCTGAATGACCGATATCAAAGCCAACTTTTTTCAAGCCTGCTTTTAAATAATCGCCATTTTCCCATAGTTTATCATGTAATTCAGTTGAATCAATAATCATTTGTACAGCTGTTGTAACCGCTGCAACATCTGCTGGTGTCATCGCTGTCGAGAATAAAAATGGACGTGAACGTACTTTTAACCAGTCAATGACATTTTGCTTTCCGGCTACATAACCACCTACAACACCAATCGCTTTTGATAGTGTACCGATTTGGAAATCAATTTCATTTTGCAAGCCAAAATGTTTTACTGTTCCTTTACCTTTACCAGTAACACCCGAGCCATGTGCATCATCTACATACGTAATTAAATCAAATTCTTTCGCAATTTCAACGATTTCAGGTAATTTGGCAATATCGCCATCCATCGAGAACACACCATCTGTTATAACCATTACTTTATTATATAGACCTGATTCTGTTGCTTCTTTTGCTTTTTGACGAAGGTCATCCATATCTGAATGATTGAATGCGATAATTTTCGCTCGAGATAAACGACATCCGTCAATGATAGAAGCATGATTCAACTGATCTGAAAGAATTGCATCGTTTTTATCCATTACGGCTGAAATAGCGGCCATATTACAGTTAAAACCAGATTGATACGAAATTGCAGCCTCTGTTCCTTTGAACTCAGCTAATTTTTCTTCTAATTTCACATGTAAATCCAGCGTGCCATTAATTGTACGGACAGCACCTGAACCTACTCCGTATTTATCGACAGCTTTTTTAGCTACTTCTTTCAGTTCAGCATTTGTTGCTAAACCTAAATAGTTATTCGATGAAAGATTAATTAAATCCTTGCCTCTTACTTTGATGATTGGACCATTTGGACCTTCTACAGCATCTATTTCATTGTATAAACCTTGTGTGTGAAGCTGTTGTAAATTTTCATCTACGAATGCATTTAAAACATTAGACAATTGAATCATCCCCTCTATCAATAATATCTTCATTGTACCATATTTATCCGTAACTCCCTTTATAATAAAGCAGGCCAATCCATTGGTATGACTGATTTTCTTTCTATAAATTTATATTTTTCGAAGATTTAATTAATCAATAGTTGACCTTTTTTCTAGCCATTTCTCCAAAAAATTCATCGTATATTTTTCTATCATCTAGTTTAAAATGCATAAAAAAAGAAGAAATTGCTGTCAAACACAATCTCTTCCTTGTCGTTATTCAGATGAACTTTATTTTATTTCGCTATTTTTAGGCACGATATGCTTGTCCTGCGTAAGTGATTGATAAAATTGGTTGGTATATTTCATTGAGAATTGAATAACCGGCCCCAATGCAAATACCATAATAACAGTCCCTATTCCGACCGGACCACCAATTAAATAACCAGCTACAGCAACAACAAATTCCATCGCAGTACGTGCTGTCGTAATATTTAATTTTGTTTTTTCTACGGCGATAAGCATTAAACTATCGCGTGGACCTGCTCCAAGATTTGCTGTGATATAAATAGCATCACCAAATCCTAAAATAATAATTCCTGCGATAAAGCAGATTAATTGTGCACCTGCTGTGTGGGCATCTGGAATGATATAGTTGAAGAAATCGATGAATGTCCCTGTTAACAGCATATTTGCAATCGTCCCTATTTTAGGCAACTGCTTTAATATAATCGATGTCACAATAACAATAATTAAACCTAAAATAATAGACCAACTGCCGATTGTTAAACCTAAACTTTTATATAATCCTACATGCAGCACATCCCAAGACCCAACACCATATCGTTGTCCCTTAATTGTCAATGCAACCCCACATGATAAGATTGCTAAGCCGACGATGAAAAAAGTCCATCGTAAACCAAAATAATTTTTCATTTTTATACTCCTTCTGAAATGACCATAAAAAAACTGATTTGTATATGAATACAAATCAGCTTAGTCATAATGATTGCCGATACTTGCTAGACAATCGCTATTGTAACAAAAAATTCAGGTCTTTAACAGGTTATTGCTCCAAATTTAGCCTGCGCTGCTTTGGCTAGCCCTTCTGGAGAAATGCAAATCTGCATTCCTCGCTTGCCCGCACTCACAAAAATCTGATCCTGTGATTGTGCATCTTCATCAATTACCGTTGGGAAAAGCTTCTTCATACCGATTGGTGAACACCCTCCACGAATATACCCTGTATTAGCTAGAAGCTCTTTGACATGTAACATTTCAATTTTTTTCTCTCCTACAAACTTAGCTGCCGCCTTTAAATCTAACTCTTTAGCAACTGGGATAACAAATACATAAAGTTGATTCTTCATAGATGTTGCCACTAATGTCTTGAAAACTTTTTCGACTGGTTCACCAATCTCTTGCGCAGCCGTAACGCCATCTAAATGCGCTTCATTGATGATGTATTCTTTTAATGTATACGGTATCTTTTGCTGATCAAGCAAACGAACCGCATTTGTTTTTTGAATTTTTTTAGCCACTTTTTACACTTCCTTATGCTGTACGATAAAACATTGGCTGTAAAATTTCAAATTCATTTTTCGCCATGGACATATGAGATTTATACGTATTAATCGCTTTTTCCGTTAGACGTTCTTTAGAAATCTGACGTCCATCATTTAATTGTACAGGAAGTGTCTCCGATGTAGTGTTTTTTGAAAGAGGGTGAGCTGAAACATTTTCAATTGGCGTCAAATCACTAGTTGATACAATCACATTTGAACGCATATTATTTAATGTTTCATCAATAGTTGAAGTATCTACTTCACTGCGTGTCGTCAAATTTTCTCTTTTAACCTGTTCAATGAAATCATCCAATTCCAAATTTCCCTGCTTATCTTTTTTACCTGTTAGTAAATCGACAAGTTCCTCCATTGCTGGATTAGACATTGGTGAAAAATAATTGGCATTTTTTTTATATGCATTATCTGCACTTTTAATATTCACAAGTTTTTTCCTTGATTCAATTTCAGAAAAACGATTATTCAATAACGCTGCTAATTTCATTCAAACTCCCCCTTTCCACTACCATTATAGTTAATTCCATTTTACCATTTTAAACTAAGTGTTAAAACCAACTAATTACGCATATTTACAAACGTTATTTTTGAATATATATAAC
>JAGHSJ010000444.1 GCA_018065935.1 Candidatus Kurthia equi | reverse complement strand
CCTATTTAAGTGATGTGCTGAAAAGGTTGCCAACACATAAAGTGCCCCAAATAGAAGAATTACTACCTCACCGCTGGAAACCTGAACCCCGTTAAAACTTGGCGATGGCGTTCAGCGGATGCTTACTTTTTACAGACAGGTAAAGTGGTTGAATCAATCCATAAATATTGGCTCCGTTGACCTTTCATTAAGGCTACATGTAAAGCATGTAGTGCCAACTGATGCGTATTAATGAGGTGAATCATCCGTTGGTAACAGGGTAAGCTATTAAATAAAGAGCTTTTATCCTGCTTTAGCCATGTGGAAAATGCTTTGAAATTAGTGAAATGAGAGCATTTATACCAAATAGCAATAAAGGTGATTTCTGAAAGACTCAAGTGAGCCGCTCGAATTCTTGAGAAACGATGGCTTTGCATAAGGAATTGCCAATAAGTTGCTTCAAATTTAAGAAAGAAATCATCAGTTACGCAAAATAATTCGGTACTATTAAACATCAGGACTAGAGGTGTTAGTTTTGTGTGATAACTCAACTGATGGCTCTAATCCTCATGTTTTTCAAGTCAATTTCTTTTCCGCGATTCGGGTTACTATTAAAACCTTGTGGAAATTGAAGCTGAAATCCCTCTCTTATCAATTGTTTCATACGCACCGCTTCCCAAAATATACAATGAATACTGGTTAGTAATATTCGTTGCTTGAATACGGAGTAATGATGGGTTTTTACCTATGTTAAATTTATAACGTGCTCCCAAATCGATTGTGGTATAGCTTGGGATAGTAACATTATTTTCTACTGTCGCAGCTTGACTACTTTGGTAATTAATTCCACCATCAAAAGAAAAATTCTCTATCCAAGGAATCCCGTAATCAAAACTTAATTGTGCAATGTAATCAGATTGTGCAACTGGCCTTACGCCAATAACTTCATTCGTTTCTGTCACATTATTCACCCTTGGTTTAGATAGAATTGCTCCTGCCACAAGAGTAAGTTCTTCTAAAGGGCTTGTTGTTAAGCTTAACTCAATACCTTGATGTATCTCTTCACCTAAGCTTTTATAATAATTTGATTTACTCATGGCAATATAAGGTTTAACAATATCATAATACCCTACGATCAGTTTTGTCTGATCACTTAATTTCCACTGTAAACCAGCATCCCACTGTTTTGTCCGAATTGCAGGTAGCACTTGATTACCATTCTCAGCATAGCTCGGTGCTACACCTGCATCTTCAATTCCTTTCACATAACTTGCATAGAATGAAATATTCTTTGACAGTGGTTTTGAAAAACTAAGAGACGGCAACCATGCATTATCATTTTGAGTGTTACTCGTTGTATCAGGTTTTTTTACTGTCTTATCATAAGAGGTCCGTAGCATACCGAAGGTTAATTCACCAACTTGCTCCCACATCAAACCATACGAAATTGCACCTGTTATTTGCTTAACTGTATCATTGGTTTTCTCACCCATTTGAAAGTTTGGGCGTATAGGTTCAAATGAACTATTTAATTCAGCAACTTCAAAATCAAAACTACTTCCACCACCATAATTACTTTTAGCAGTTCGATCACGTAACGAGGTCGTAATTAAATGTTTTATCTGCCCGTCATCAATGAGCTTAGATATACGTATTTCACCACTTGACGAAGTTGATTTTGATGTTGGATAAGCAACAATTGTTCGAGAAGCATCACCATTTTCACTTAAATTGAAAAGATTGGCGTACGAAGTTTCTCTATCATAAATTGAATAAAACCTTCCTATCCTAACCGTCCAATCACCAAATATTCCTTTAACAATTGTCCCTAAATTTGTTCCAGTAGAGTCTGTCGTCGCCCACGAAGGTCCAGGAAAACGCCCACGAATTATATTTTCTGGTTTAAAGTCACTTTCTGTGAGATATGTCGCAGGATTGGTCTCATCAAGGGAATAACTACTTCCTGCAAAAAAAAGTACCTCAACACGTGGATCTGGTCGCCAACGAGGAACTATACCAAACGAGGCTGAAGTAGAATGACCACCATTTGTAAAATGATTTTTAAATGCTGAAGTCCCAAGTGCAATACTAAACTTGTCTTCAATTATAGGAACCTTTGCATCAAGCTCTATGCCATAAGTATCATCTGCCCCATAAGTGATTTTAGGCGAAGTGACAAAATCATTACCGCTTTCTCTTAGATGTACATCAATAATGCCAGTGGGGGATGGAAATGCATATCCTTGAGCAGCAGCTCCTACTCGAATCGCCGAGCCAGACTGAATACGATTATTTAAATTCGCTTGTCGATCAAAATACAACCCTTCTATTCGATAATTACCCGCAGCATTTGGGGAAAAGCCACGAACATTACCTGAGTTATAAACCCCTAAAGACTCATTACCAACAGTCATACCAAAAGCATCTTCGGCAGAAGTCACCGCATTCTGATCTAGAATTTGTTCAGCATTTACTACATCAGAAAAAAAAACAAATAACACACATATATTACGCAGATATCGCATATTTCTAGCTCAGTAGTATATTAAGTATAACTTTGGAAAAAATTAATCGCTTCGTCAGAAAAATACTTTGATTGTGCAGCACCCGAAAGAAAAAGTGAAAAAGCACAAAAAGTAATGTTATTGTCCTCCACAAACCAAAGTATCTCTCCAATTGATGCTTCAAAAAGTTTGATGATTATTTTTGTTTTGTAAATTATATTTTCTTTAATATCATCCATTATATGTGTACCATCTAATGAATCGACTATAACTCCTTCTGAGATTTTAAAAGAAATAACAGGTGTACCTTTTGGTCTTGAAACTACAAACTCATCCCAAACCTTAATATCTTTACGCTTATTAGGTTTCCATGAATACAGATCAAAAGGAGATTTAAAAATAGGGTTTAATAAGTCTGAATAATCTATAACCTCAGGTCCATAACCATATCTAAATTCAGGTGTATTAATATCAAGAAAATGTTTATTTATTATTTGCCACTGTGTTGGTAAAGGAAGTAACTTTCCCATTTCCGTATACTGACAAGAAAAATTCAGATCCTCTGTTTGCTTAATTATTGTCTCATAAGCTGAAAAAACCTGACCTCTGTGCAATAAATTTGCATTTGAGGCGGAAATAGCTTCAATAGCTTTTGGGGTAATTTCAACAACACGATCAATAATTCTACTAGATTTCACTTTTAGATTTTCTACTTTTAGAGTCAAAGATTCATTATCAAAAGAAAAGCCAGCATCCTTTAAAAAAACTGATAAGGGTTTACTTTCTATACCTTTTATAGGGTTTTGTTTAAGTACATCCACGAGCGGATCGCCAATAGCATCATCATATACAATAGAAACTGTCATAATAATTCATCAATCCGGCTTAGGTGGGGTTGGAGGATTAGGATTTCGATTATGAGTACTCGGTGGTTCAGGTGGCTTAGGTGTCTTGAAATCACTCCAATCTTTAACATTGGTGACAATTTGAATAACAGAACCACTCCGTTTTATTTTCAAAACATGCTGAGCATTATCTGAATTCTTTCTCACTACTTTCATCAATTCTTCAGGTGTCGATATTTTTATGCTATCAATAGAATAAATAATATCATTTTGTAAAATTCCTAATAAATTATTTTTAGAAGCCAAGTTAAAATGTTCAACTAACACTCCTCCTTGTGGAGATGAAACCAAAGTCATTTCACCCTTTTTTCCATAAATTTTTGCAATGCCATATTCTGATTTCACATTATTTACTGATTGTTTTTCCGAGTTTTCTGCATTTAAACATGCAGTACAAAAAAATGTAAGTAACAAAATCCTAAGTCCATTATTAATACAATTTATACTAAACGTCCTATTTTCTATAATATACATATAATCATCCTTCACTTTTAAGCCAATTGTAGATGTTTTTCTGTTGAAACAACTTCTATCTGATATTTGTCTTTCATAATTATTTCCATCCAATCAATTGATTGACATGCACGGGGATCAACTGCTGATAGCGAAGAAACATAAGTAGATAACTTTCCTGGCATCAGAAAACCTGAAGCATATTTATTTTGTCTCTTTGAAATATTTTGGTAATCTGAAGAGCTTTCTAACATTAAATGCTTACGTTTCTCACCATAATGAAACATAGCAAAATAGACAAAACATGCATGAACAAAAGGTAAAGTTTGTATTGGTCTCATGGACCATGGTGAAACTGGTCTTATTGTTGTTGGTGTACGATGTCCATATTGGATAAATGGGAATTCTATATATTCAAAAGTGCCTAAAAAATTATGAACGCTTTCATGAATAAGATCATCTACAAGTTGCTCATGAGAATATGATGCAATATGGACATTTCTTAAGCGGATTGCACCTAATTCTGTATCGACTTGTTCTGAAGCTGGAACTTCTCCAGAAACTTTTCTAACAAAAATTGTCCTAGTATAATTTCGTATCAATCTAGAGAATGCAGGTGCTGTTACATCTATTTCTTTAAATGCTTTATGAAGCTTATCAATAATCAATTTTGTTTCATTTTCGGTTAGGGGTTCAAAACTACTCATGAACACAGGGCTTGAAGGATCAACACGCCGACCAAATTCCGTCCCAAGATCAATTTCAATTGTATCGCCAAGCTTATGTAAATAAATACTATTATCTATATTCTGCTCTAAAACATTATTATTAGAAGATATTTGTAGAAGTTTTAAAATTTTTCTTAATGATTTATCAGAGTTTGCTTGCCAGTGTGCATAACGTAGTGAATCGTAGAACTCTGGAGCTAAAAATAAGCGAACACATTCAATTTCTGATAGTAAAGAATAAGCTTGAAACAGACTTTCAGCCAAAGTTGAGCCTTTAAAATTCGCATTCCAAATAATATCTTCTAGCTCATCGCGCATACGTTGGACAAATCTTTCTAGAAGTCTATCGAGCACTGGAGGGGGTTTATCACTGCCAGTTAATGCATACACGATTTGTCTCATTTAACACCTCCAAACCACTTAACAAAGCACGCTAATGGATTTGAATCCATTAGTGTGCTTACTGAATCAATTAAACATCAAAGCCAGATGCACTAGTTCCGTACATAGTTAAATATGCATCATCTTTGATTAGCATTTGCTGTTGCTGTTGCTGTTGCTGATGTGATTGTAATTCTGGGAAAATTTCTTCCTGACTTAAATGTTCAATCTTAAGCGTCTCATGGCTGACTTCTATTGATTCAGACTTAAGAGATAGTTCTGTTTGAGCTGCATAAGCAGGAGCAATAAAGCCACTTGCTAAGATTGCAATTATTGAAGCACAGTTTAATATTTTCATGATTATTCCTTTTTTATTACATATTTTGATAGTTTTTAGCTAAACATTTAGCTTTTTCATGAAATTATCTCAACTTACTTTCTAGATCAAATAAACTAATCATCAGAAAGCGATCATTAATAAATCTAAAAA
>JAGHSJ010000324.1 GCA_018065935.1 Candidatus Kurthia equi | reverse complement strand
GTACTATTAAATCATTTAGCTAACATTATTTAGGAAAATAAAGCGTATTTTTTTGATATTTTATCAGTTTAAAACCAATGAATACTTTTGGACTATACACAATTCGACATGCTTCGACTTGGTTTTCACACATATCGGCTGATTTACCCATACATTTTTCTTGTATTTTTCTTTGATAAATAATAATGCTTGATAAATATACGGTTTTTTTATTATTAATTTTCTTTCGTTTATTCAACTGAAAGGAAATTTAACCAAAAAGAATACCCACCAAATTTAAATTGATGGGTATTTCTAGTAAATAACTAAAACGGTTAGCCTGAATATCAATAAGATCCTTTAAAAACTATGACAATTGAATCATTCGTTTAGTTTGAACTTAGAAACTTCAACGTTTAAGTTACCTGCTAAGTTCGATAAATTTTGCGCTGATTCCGAAATTTCTTCTATTGAACTTGTTGTTTCTTCTATAGTAGCTGTTGTTTCTTCCACACCTGCAGCTGACTCTTCAGAAACAGAGGCTATTTGATCAATGGATGCATTGATTTTGTTTGTTGAGTTTAAGATTTCCGTTAAGCGCTGTGAAATGGTATCCGAATTTGTATTCACAATACTAACTGCATCTGAAATTTTTAAGAAGGTTGTATTTGTTTTCGTCATTTCTTCCGTCCCCATGCGTACCTGTTCATGTGCTTGTTGAAGTGATTCATTTACATCGCTTGTATCCTTCTGCATCGTATCTACTATTCCTGAGATATCTGTTACCGAATGTGCTACTTGCTCTGCTAGCTTTCTCACTTCATCTGCTACAACTGCAAAGCCACGGCCTTCTTCACCTGCACGCGCTGCTTCAATGGCTGCATTTAGGGCTAGAAGATTTGTCTGTTCAGCTACGTCTTGGATAACCTGTACAAGTTTTGTAATATCTTTGGACTGACTTTCTAATAACTCCATTTTTTCTACAGCATTTTTAACGACTTCATTGATTTGTTGCATCTGATTTGTAGTAAGACTCATCATTTCTTGGCCTTCTGAAGTTAAACCATGAACTTCCCCCGCCTTAACTGCAATTTCTTGCCCTTCTTTATTCGCTTCACGTACTTGTTCAGTAAATTGCTCGATATCCTGTACCAAATCCGTTGCATGGCTTGCTTGATCTTCAGTACCAGTTGCTAATTCCTGCATTGTTGTAGAGATTTGGTGTGAACCTAGACGAACTTCTTCAGCGGACTGTGCTAAATATTTACTTGACCCATTCACACTTGAAGAAACTTCTTGAATCGATGCCATCATCTGTTTCAATTTTTCCTGTAATAGATTGGCCGATTTTGTCAGTTGGCCTGCCTCATCCCGTGTGGTTACCTCTAATTCTTCCAGTGAAATGTCTCCCTCTGACATTTTCACAATACGTTCCGTTACACGTTTAATCGGTGATGTAATAAGTTTTGCTGTGAAAAAAGCTACGATTGCTGCTAAAACAATGACCAATACAGTAAAAATAATTGTTAGCGTTCTTGCCAAATGGGTAGTATCCACAATTTTTTGAGCATGTTTAAACACATCAGCTTCCCTTTTTTCCGCCAGCTCACTAAATCCCATGCTTATTTCCTGTGCTTGATCTGTTAAGCCTTCTAAATTGTCTCGCGCTTTTTCTTCATTCCCTGCATCATATATTGAAAAAACCTCATTTTCAATGGTATCTTGCCAATCGTCTGCATCCGTTAATAATGTTTTGGCTTTATCAGAAATTACCATACCATTTAACTTTTCATGAATCTCATTTGATTTCTTCGCATACTCTTCAAACGATGCTTTTTCATCTTTCTCCCCAGAGAGAACATAGCCTCTTACAGAAGCTAGCAGAATCGCAAAGTTCTCTGATAACTGTTGGTCCGCTTTATAAAGAACTAAATCTTCTTCTTCCATCGTAATGGTATTTTTTAAAATAACATTTTGCTGTGCAATGCTTACAATATTAATAATTGTCACAAGCAATGCAATAATCCCAAAGCCATAAAGGATTTTTTTACGTATAGATATGAATTTTTCATTATTTCTCATCTGTTCATCCTCCCATATTAATCCTCTTTTCCCATAAATATATGAAACGTAAACCACTATAGACCTAATTAAAATTTTAAAACTGATATTTTAGATTCAATAAACA
>JAGHSJ010000147.1 GCA_018065935.1 Candidatus Kurthia equi | reverse complement strand
GTAGATTAATTTATTTATCTTCTTCTGGTTCAGATACTAGCGCCCAAGTAATTTCATTTGAATACGTGCCTTCTTCAAATTCTTGGTTTCCTGGGATAGATAGTTTAACATCTGTCGCGTCCCATACATTTGTAGATATACCTTTTGTATTTTCTTGTACATTTGCACTAAATACAGTTGTTGGAGTTGATGTGATTTCTATTTCTTCAGCTGTTAGATTTTCTTTAGCAGCTGCATTTTCAGTATAAATTGTCCCTTCTGGAACGGTAATTGTTGCACCTTTTAACTCCTCACCATTTGTGTTTTCAAGTGCATGGTTTTGTGAAACTTGGATAGACCAGTTAGCTAAATTATCTTCACCACGATCATCAGAAACTTGTAACCATTGTTTCTCACTTGCTGTCTTAACAGCATTTGTTTCAACTGACTCAAAGCCGAATTCAAGTGTACCAAAATCAAATGTTGATGGTGCATAGTCTAATTTTAGTAAACCGTTTTGTCCTGTCCCTTCATTTTCTTGCTCGGTGGGTTTTTCTTCAGAACCTGGTTTTTCTGGATTCGTTGGGGCTACAGCTTCGTCATTTAAGACTGTTACTGTAAATGTTTCATTAAATGTTTTTCCTTCACTTAGAAGTTCTAATGTAACATCATATTTCCCTTTTTTGAAATTTTCGATTGAATCAGTATTTGTTACTTGTAACTCATCTGTTAAATCCTGTGTTTCAAAATCGATAATTCCGAAAGCATTTGCCTTCGATTCTTCTAATAGGAAAGCGTGTAATTTTTCAGTTGTATCATATTGTTTTAAGTCACTTATATTTATAGTGAAATCATCCGCTTCAATCACATATTCGTCCGCTACAACATCTAGAGTAGCTGGAATATCACGAGAGTTTCCTGCATCATCCGTTAATACAACGATTACTTGATGCGTACCTGGAGTATGGGCAAGTTGACTATAATCTTCCTTGAACTCATATGTGTAGCCCTCATTTGTTGGATTTGTATCTGCCTCATTCGTTAGGAATTTTTTTGCAGTCGGGAAATCTGTCCCATCTGCCATTGTTAAAGTTTTCCCTTCAGCAGTTGGCGCGGTTTTATCTAATACTGTGAATGTGTCTTCATCCATTTTACCACCTAAGAAAGCATAGGCTTTAATATCATTTGCGGCAGTGAAATGCTCGCCTTCCTTCGCATGAACAGTAAATTTCCCATTTTCATCGGCAATTACTGTATAGTCATCTGTTAATTCTGGATTATCCGAACCATCGACAATCGATGGAATCTTCGGCTCTGGAAGTGCGTCATCACCCGTTAAGCGTACATAAGCACCTGGGTTTGCTACACCATGAATAACAGAAGAATCTGCTGAATCTGCATTATCATTTGGTTCATTCATAATACCTACCTCTACATCTTCAATATAAGAGTAAAGAAGGCGACTGTAATTTTGTGTTTTAAAGTTAGCGGTATAATCATCACGAACAGAGTTCATGACAGATTCAGCTTGTTTAACTGTAGCTGTACCCGTACTATATTGTGTAATCATTCCAAACATAGGGGTCCAATGATAATCGGCTTCACGCACATCATTTTCTGAAATATTTGTACGATTCCATGCTTTTACATCTTGAACATCGACATCAAGTGTACCCGCACTACCGCCCATAGCGATTAAACGTGCACTCGTACTTAATTTATCATTTGTAAATTGCATATTTACTTTTTCTGCATCGGCGAATTGGAATGTTGAATTTGTTCCAAGATTAATTAAATTATGATTAGCAGAACCATCGGAAGTAATATCAAATGTTGCTTTTTTCCCGATAATAAATTTTGAATTGGCACCAACATCGATAATATTCCCGCCGGTTGTACCTTTATTCGTTTCGTGTACATTGAATTCCCCATGATCTTTAACGATAAAATCAGCGTTACCATATACTTGTACTAATGCGGCTCCGTATGTTTTGTTATTTGCGTTGATATTTAGTTTAGCGCCACTTTCTACAATAAAACTTGTTTGGTTCCCTAAATATAAAACGGGATAACTAGATTTTAGGTCTGTTGCGTTAAGATTCATTTCAGCACCTTCTTTTAAATTAATAGAAGATCCTGTATAGGGCATATAAATTGAATAGGTTGAGCTTGTCGTATTCGGTTCATTAATAATGAATTTTGAGTTTTCACCGGCTATAATACTAGAGTTTGCACTGCTCAGTTGGATAGCTGCACCTGGTGTTCCATTGTCATTAATAATGAATTCAGAGTTTTCACCTAAATTTAATGTACCTTGTAAGTTTACGGCGTAATAGGTACCTAAAACAGTGCTACCAGAAGTAAGGTTTATATAAGCATTTTTCCCAACGTCAATTCCACCCGAACCTTGTAAATCTAATATTCGAGTTTTCGGTGTAGAACCCGTGTAATGTGTATTATCGTGGAAGATAATTTGTTGTGCTTCAATATTTTCTTGTCCTGAACCATCATTTGTATTAGTTGAACCATCCATAGGCGATGTATGCCTTTCTACGGAGTGGTTATCGATTTTCCCTTTAAATTCGATATCCCAAGTATATGATGCTGTTAATTGCGCACCTACATACGTAATATCGTTATAAACTAAGGCGCCACTACCAGTGGATGGTACAGTACCAGTAAAGTTAAATGGCCCGTAATAATCTGCCCCATAAATCGTCATATTATTGAATTGAACTTTATAATCTGTATTCGCTGGTATAGCACCTGTCGAATAGTATCGTGCATTTTTAAAATCAACATCAAAGCCATTTCCTTTAATATCGATATTGTGAGGCGTAATTGATCGATCGGTATTATTAGGAGACATAATGTTATTTTGAATGAAAATGACTTCAATGGATGTATTTCTGACTGCTGCATCAAATTCTGCCCAAGTTGTTACATCCACTTCATTGGCTTTTTCAGGATCGGCATATAAATGCTTTTCAGGTTTTGGAGCATTTGGAACACCTTCTAAAGTAGTCCATCCATTGCCGTTATCTTTTGTTGAACTTTTAGTTGACTTATTTTTTGGTGTTGTATTTTCCTGTGTTTCCTCTTCTTGTTTTTCAGGAGTTGTATTATTTTTTTGTGTTGCTTTTTCATCATCTTTTGCGATCGATTGATTGTTTTCTTCATTCGTAGTTATTGATTGTTCTGTTATCGGATGTGTTGAATCTTCATTTGAAAAGTCCATCTTTAATTCATTAGATGTAATTTTTTTATCTTCAGATCCAAGGATTGCTGTTATTGTTGCTTCTTTTGAAGAGACTACCTTTTCGTCAATCATAAGTTTAACTGAAGTAGCTAATACTTCCTCTTCTGAATAAATAGAAAGTTCCGATTCTTCTTTGTTGAAATTGATATTTTCTTGATTATCTTCGTATGAAAGACCTTCAGGTAACTTCATTATAATCGGTTCATCTTTTAATTTGCTATTTTTAGTTACATTGATTGTAAATTCTTTATCGTTAGGATTAATTGTTACTGTTTCTTCACCTAAAATATCAATGTTTAAGCTTTCTTCCTCAATCGTAGTTTCAATAAGTGTAGCACTTTCATTCGCTTTTGCATTTAATCCTCCCGCTATAAATGGAGAAAGCGAGCTAGATACTAAAGCGATGCTTAAAAACAGTATAATGATTTTTTTCATGTAGTATTCATCCTTTCAATGA
>JAGHSJ010000050.1 GCA_018065935.1 Candidatus Kurthia equi | reverse complement strand
ATATAATGGTATATATTCCTTTTATTTTGAAAAATAATTGCTGTTTTTTGAGATTTTGAAGATGAGCTATGCCATCTGCTTCTTGTTATTTGGTATAGTAGATAAAGTGAATTTAGCCATCTTACTTTTTGGGTGAGAACTAATTGTACTTCGGTAGTACTTGCCATATAATTAGAGAATACTGATTATCATTCTCACTTGGTTTTATGAAATAAGGAGGAAGTTTAATGCGTTTACAAATAGAAGATATTCGAGTGGGTTACGATGATAAAACAATCGTTCATGATTTAACTATTGATATTCCAGATGGAAAAATAACAACCATAATAGGTGCGAATGGCTGTGGAAAATCCACGTTATTAAAAGCTATTACACGAATTATTCCTTATCAAGCTGGTTCGGTGGTACTTGATGGTGAAAATATTCAAAAGATGAATACAAAAAAATTAGCGCAGGAATTGGCTATATTACCGCAGAGTCCAGAAAGTGCAAGTGGCTTATTAGTTGAGGAGCTAGTTTCCTATGGTCGTTTCCCTTATCAAAAGGGCTTCGGTAATTTATCGACAAAAGACCGTGAAATGATTGATTGGGCATTACAAGCGACGAATACGGCTGAATTTAAAAATCGACCAGTAGATTCACTTTCAGGTGGACAAAGACAGCGCGTATGGATTGCGATGGCATTGGCACAAGAAACGGATATTATTTTCTTAGATGAGCCAACAACGTATTTGGATATGGCGCATCAATTAGAAGTGCTTGAATTATTGCAACAATTAAATGAAAAAGAAGGCAGAACAATTGTCATGGTATTACATGACTTAAATCAAGCAGCACGTTTTTCAGATTATATGATTGCATTAAATACAGGACATTTAGTTAAGGCGGGTTCTTCAGACGAAGTTATGACAAATGAAATCCTGCGCAAAGTATTTAATATTGATGCCGTGATTGGTGCAGATCCACGTACAAATAAACCCATTTGTATTACGTATGATTTAATTAAAGAACCAGCTACACAATTATCGGCTATCTGAATTTAATTTAAAAATTATATTGAATTGTTTAAAAGGAAGAATTGTCAGGTGATGTAATTCTTCCTTTTTCAATTGAATTATTTATATAACGATTTATTTACGTATAAATCAGCGGTATTTAGAAAAATCATGCAATTATTTAATGGAGGTTAATTTTGTCATTTTTTAGTCGATATACACTATAATTAAGTACAAGACATAGGAGATTAGGGTGAATAAAAATGGGGAATTACCAATTAGAAAATATGTCTGTATCAATAAATGGTGAAATGATTTTTTCTACTATCAATTTACATATGTTGAATGCACAAATTTATGGAATTGTTGGACGCGTTAATTCAGGAAAAACTTTGCTTTTAAATGGTTTAGCAAATAATTTAAGCACGTATCAAGTGAAACCAATAGTAAAAAAAACGCAGCAGAATTTTCATGCAGAGCTTGTATCAACTACAAATCTATTATTAAAAAGTACAGCTCTTAATAATATGCGTATTTTATCCAGTCGGGAAGAAAAATTAAGTGATGACGATGTTAAATGGTTTTTAGAAAAAGTAGGGCTGAGTCCACAGGATTCTCGCAATGTTGAAACTTTCTCCAAAATGGAAAAGACATTATTAGCAGTTGCACTATTACTTGCAGAAAACCCTAGTGTTATTTTATTTGATGAGCCATATATTGGTTTTGAGATAGCAGAGATTAAACAAATGAATCAGTTGCTGAAATTACTTAAAGATATGAATATTTGTCTAGTTGTTACAAGTGTAAATGAAGCGTTATTACAGCCAATTTGCCAAGTGATTTATCGATTGAACAATGGCCAACTCCAAAAAAATGAAGCAATATACGATAAAAAAGAATAGAGGGCAGAAATCATATGTTTATAAGATTTCTGCCTTTTGTTACGAAATTTTGAAGAACTAATTTTCTGAGTAAATTTAGTGCTTAATTCAGTAGAGATGCATTAATTCGAGAGAAGAAAATTTATATATAGGTAAGTTGAATTACTAAATAAAGAGTACTTTTGAAGTTATTAATACACACTAGGCTTCTGATGGTAATAAATTCATCTTTTTGTGATACGATAATGAAAAGGAGTGATATTATGTCAATTTATTCAATAGATGTCACACGTGAAGATGGTTCTAAATATTCAATGAAAGAATATGAAGGAAAAGTTTTCTTAGTAGTAAATACAGCTACAAAATGTGGTTTTGCCCCTCAATTTGAAGAACTTGAAGAACTATATAAAAAATACAAGGACCAAGGATTTGTTGTGCTAGGTTTTCCGACGAATCAGTTTAAACAAGAACTTGATTCTGCAACTGAAGCAGGCGAACAATGTCGTTTTACTTACGGGGTTACATTTCCAATGCATGATATGGTACAAGTAAATGGTGAGCATCAGCATGAATTATTTGGCTATTTAAAATCACATGCTAAAGGCTTCTTTGGTAATAGTATCAAGTGGAATTTTACAAAATTCTTAGTTGATCGACAAGGAAATGTAGTAGAACGCTATGGCTCAAAAGATAAGCCACTTTCATTTGAAGAAGATATTGTTAAATATTTAGCAATCGATTGATAAATATTCTTTATGAAAGTACGTTTTATAAAGTAAATTCATAATGGTGTGAGCTACTTTTTATAATCGGAAAGAGGCTAGGACATACGTGTAAAAACACCATCTCATATGAGCATAAGAAAAACCGGAATCGCGCGGTTGGGCGGTTCCGGTTTTTCGTTGCGAACTTTAAAAAAGGAAAATGAGATGTTTTGTTCAACATGACAATACTCCGTTCAATGATGCCGCCAGTTGGAATTTCCTAACTTCAAAATAGGACAATATATAGTTGGGTTATTGATTCTAACTAATCGCATCCCAGAAAAGAGGGAGGGAAAAAGCTCTCTTTTCTACTTATAAAGTTCGCAGTAAAAAAGGAAAATCACATCGTCCGATGATTTTGGCCTTTCTTATTCTCAATAAAGTATGTGCTTTTTTAATCCGTCTTTCCTCGTTCCTTTTTAGCTGTCTATATAGTAATGTATAGCAATTAATGATATATTTTTATTGAAGGTAAATCACATAGAGAGTGGGGAATGTTACTATGGCAGAACAGGAAAAAAAGACGAAAATTAAACAAGCACGTTATCAAATAATCGCTGCTGACCTTGCCTCTAAAATTGTGGATCGAGAATATGAGGTAGGGCAAAAATTATATGCACGCTCATCATTAGCTAGTAAATATGGCGTATCATCTGAAACAGCTAGACGTGCAATAGCCGTACTTCAAGATTTAGGTATTGTACAAGCTACCAAAGGCAGTGGTGTGTTTATAAAGTCCTATGAAGAAGCTGCAAAATACGTCCATCAATTAAAGGATGTCCAATCGGTTAATGAAATTCAACATGAGGTGTTTCAATCGATTGCGAAGCAGCGTGAGGAATTAGAACGCTTAGAAAATTTATCGCAAGAGCTTGTTTCGAGAACCAATCGTTATCATTCGTTAAATCCTTTTGCGCCATTCAATGTAACGGTAACTAAAGATTGTTTATATTTAGATATGACCATTCAAGAATTAAATTTTTGGCAAAATACGACTGCTACCATTGTAGGTATTCGTCGAGGAGAAAGTATTTTATTGTCTCCGGGTCCATATGCCACGATTAAAGAAAACGATGTCGTTTACTTTATCGGAAATGAATCATCATATGATATTGTAAATAATTTTTTGTATAAAGGTTAGGGT
>JAGHSJ010000105.1 GCA_018065935.1 Candidatus Kurthia equi | reverse complement strand
TGGTTCTTTTTTTTGCGTTGATTTAATCAAAAATATGGATGAAAACAAAATCTTAATTTATAAAAGGGGACCCCCAACTGATTAAGGAAGCTAGGCTAAGTTCGCAACCGTCCAGGTTGCAATGCTTACCTGACCAACATCCTGTTGACCCGAAGCTAAGCTAAGTTCGCAACCGTCCATGCAGGTGTGACCAACATCCTGTTGGCCCGAAGCTAAGCTAATAGAAAGGAGGATAAGTCATCACGTGACGTCCATGTCAATCGACTTATTTGATTCACATCGTGTGAACCTCCGTCCAGGTTGCAAAAGGAAGATAAAATGCTATCAACGTCTTCCTTGGCGTAGCATTTATCCGTCTGTATCTTTTGTGTTGAGATTAATTTGAGTAACTGATTCGCATTTCATAAAGAATCCTAAATCCTTTATTGTGTTTGAACAATTAGCTAAAAGAATGAGCTATAAGATTATGAATTTTCCTGGGATATCATGCCTTATTTGTTAGATTTAAAAACAAGATTTACACAATATGTGATTAAGGATTTAATGTATTTGAACAGTAAATACAATATCGTTTTATATAAATTACTAAGCATGAATTACGATCCATTCGAACACTACGAATACTCTTCAAACAGGACTAACCAACAGTTGGAAAGTTATAGAAACCCAACACTATCAGTTGAAGAGTTGAGACGAATTACAGATACAGAAAATGAATACGATAGATTTACTAATTTTGATAATTGGGTTTTGAAAAAGCCACTAAAAGAAATAAATGAGCATACACAATTCGATGTTACTTACGAAAAAGTGAAACAAGATCGCTCGATAGAATATATCTAGTTCTTTATTCAAAAGAAAAAAGTAGTTGGCAATGAATTTTACAAAGATGAACAACAAGATTCACTGTATATGGAAGATAAATTGAATAAAGAAAAAAGAACAATAGGAGGAATTGATTTTATCAAAAAAAAATCAAATTAATTCCTATAGAGCATCTATGGAAGTATGTATAAAAAGAAATACTCATTTTTCAACGGTAGCTATTTGATAATAAGTGGCTATAAAAGCTGGTAAAAAGCTTTGTATCAAGTTTTAACTACTTTAGTGATAAAAGGGGAGTTAGCTAAGCAGAAACCTTTTAAAAACTATGATAATGGGTTTTAATGAGAGGTATAAAAGATTTCTTTAGTATGCAAAAATGTAAATTTTTTAAGTCATTAGAAATGAAGAATAAGTGAGTCAATTACTATAAAAGTGCGTTCTTTGCCAAAATAGATTTGGGGATTTTTTTGAAACAATTTAAGTTATAAAGTGTTTGGTTGATCAATAACATAAGAAACGATTTAGACACAGACATTAATTTACTGAAAGAAAGCGTTATTATGCTTAGGCCATGAATAATAGAAATAATTAGAATACTCTTTTATTTACTGCGTTCTTGACATGCTTCATTTACGTTGTTAATCTTACAATTAATATATTTTATATAGGAGGAATTGCAGACAATGTGGGAATCAAAATTTGCCAAAGAAGGTTTAACGTTTGATGATGTATTATTAGTACCAGCGCACTCTGAAGTATTACCTAAGGAAGTAAGTTTATCAGTGGAGTTAACTCCGAAAATTAAATTAAATATTCCTATGATTAGTGCGGGTATGGATACTGTTACTGAGGCAGCGATGGCTATTGCTATGGCTCGACAAGGTGGATTAGGTATCATTCATAAAAACATGTCAATTGAAGAACAAGCTGACAATGTAGAAAAAGTAAAACGTTCTGAAAATGGTGTTATTACAAACCCGTTCTTCTTAACACCGACTCATCAAGTTTTTGATGCAGAACATCTAATGGGCAAATATCGCATTTCTGGTGTTCCAATCGTAAATAATGAAACAGATTTAAAATTAGTAGGTATTATTACAAACCGTGATTTACGTTTTGTTCAAGATTACTCACTATTAATCGATGATGTTATGACAAAAGAAGATTTAATTACAGTTCCAGTTGGAACTACTTTAGATGAAGCTGAAAAAATTCTTCAACAATATAAAATTGAAAAATTACCTATTGTTGATGAAAATGGTTCATTAAAAGGATTAATTACAATTAAAGATATCGAAAAAGTAATGGAATATCCAAATGCAGCTAAAGATGAACATGGTCGTCTTTTAGTAGGTGCGGCTGTTGGTGTTACTAAAGATACAATGGTTCGCATTGAAAAATTAGTAAATGCACAAGTAGACGTAATTGTTATTGATACAGCTCATGGTCATTCACAAGGTGTTTTAAATACAGTTAAAGAAATCAGAGCTAAATTCCCTGAGTTAGCAATTATCGCTGGTAATGTGGCTACAGCTGAAGGTACAGAAGCTTTATTCGAAGCTGGTGCAGATGTTGTTAAAGTCGGAATTGGTCCTGGTTCAATTTGTACAACTCGTGTAGTTGCTGGTGTTGGTGTTCCTCAAATCACAGCTATCTATGATAGTGCAACTGTTGCTCGTAAATTAGGTAAAACAATCATCGCAGATGGTGGTATTAAGTACTCTGGTGATATTATTAAAGCTCTTGCAGCTGGTGGACATGTTGTTATGTTAGGTTCATTACTAGCGGGTACTTCTGAATCTCCAGGAGAAACTGAAATCTTCCAAGGTCGTCGCTTCAAAGTTTACCGTGGTATGGGTTCTGTTTCTGCAATGGAAAATGGTTCAAAAGACCGTTACTTCCAAGATGATGCGAAAAAATTAGTGCCAGAAGGTATTGAAGGCCGTTTACCTTATAAAGGTGCTCTATCTGACACTATTCATCAATTAGTTGGTGGTGTTCGTGCAGGTATGGGTTACTGTGGAACAAAAGATTTAAAAGATCTTCGTGAAAATGCTCAATTTGTTCGAATGACTGGCGCAGGCTTACGTGAAAGTCATCCACATGATGTTCAAATCACAAAAGAAGCACCAAACTATTCAATTCAATAGTATTTATTATAAAAACAAAACATCTATCTAACAGAATATGTTAGATAGATGTTTTTTTGATGACAATTTACCTAAACTAGAAATTTTATGTTAAAATTAGCGAGAAAGATTATACATAATTTGGAGGTATTAGGGTGAAGAATTTACAGAAAAATATGATTATACGTTTTGCTTTAGCAGTAGTTATGCTAGCAAGTATGATTTTACTAGCTATCCCGAACCAAGCTAAAGCTGCAGAAGATGAAATTGGCATTACAGCTAAAGCAGCAATTCTAATTGATGCGGATAGTGGTAAAATACTTTATTCAAAAAATGCTGAGAAGTCTCTTGGTATTGCAAGTATGACAAAAATGATGACAGAATACATATTACTAGACCAAATTGAGGCTGGTAAAGTTAAATGGGATCAAAAGTACAAAGTATCAGAATATGCTTATAAAATCTCACAAGACCGTGCATTAAGTAATGTGCCGTTACGTGCGGATGGTGAGTATACTATTAGAGAACTATATGATGCAATGGCTATTTATTCAGCAAATGCGGCAACAATTGCAATCGCTGAAACAGTTGCTGGATCAGAAAAAGCTTTCTTAAAATTAATGAACAAAAAAGCAAAAGAAATTGGCTTGAAAAACTATACATTTTTAAACTCAACAGGTTTAAATAATGAACAATTACAAGGTATGCAACCAGCTGGATCTCCATCGACTGGTGAAAACCAAATGCCAGCTAGTTCAGTTGCACGCTTAGCTTACCATTTATTAAAATCTCATCCTGACGTATTAAAAACATCTAGTATTGCTAGAAAAACTTTCCGTGAAGGAACAGATGATGCGATTAAAATGGATAACTGGAACTTCATGCTAAAAGGTTTAGTATTTGAATATGAAGGCGTAGATGGACTGAAAACAGGTACAACTGATTTCGCAGGACATTGTTTCACAGGAACAGTGAAACGAGGAGACACTCGTTTCATCTCAGTAGTAATGGGTGCAGTTGATTCAAAAGGTAATGGTTCTTATAAAGCACGTTTTGATGCAACTAAGAAAATGTATGATTATGGTTTTGGCCAATTTACTACTGAAAAACTTGTAGATAAAAATGCTACTTTTAAAGGTAATGAAACAATTGCAGTTAAAAATGGTAAAGAAGAATCAGTTAAAATTGCCGCTAAAGATGAATTTTCAATGATGGTAAAAACAGCAGAAGCTGATGGTTATAAAGTGAAGGTTGTTTTAGATAAAAAATCAATTGAAGCACCTGCTAAAAAAGGTACAGTTGTTGGTCACTTAGAACTTAAAAATAGTGAAGGTAAAAACTATGGCTTTATTGATGGTTCTTCAAAAGAATTACAACTTGTAACAACTGAAGCTGCAGAAGAAAAAGGGTGGTTTACTAAATTATTTAGTTCAATCGGCGGTTTCTTCTCAGGATTATGGAATAAAATCTTTTAATTAATCGCTTCTAAAAGAAAACTCGAATTGCTTAATTGCAATTCGAGTTTTTATTTTAATATTCTTTTTTAAAGCCAAAAGCATGCATGAGTGCATCAATCGATGAACTAATTTTTGATTCAGGAATACCTCCAAAACCAAGTAGTAAATGTTGGTTGTAGTCGGAGTGGTTAGTAACTAAATAGTTATCAATAGGTGCTATACGAATACTATTTGTAAGCGCTAATTGACTTAGCTCCAAAGCATTAAGCGGATGATTTGCTTTAATCATTAAATGCATTCCAGCCTGTTCACCAGAGATGATGATTTTATCACCATATAATTTAAATTGAGTTACTATTTTTTCTAGCTTACGTCGATAAATTTTTCGCATGCGATTCAGATGCTTCGAAAAATGCCCGTCTTGCATGAATCTGGCCAATGTATGTTGATCAATACGTGGAACGGTACAAGTATAATAATTGTACATTTCATTGTAAATTTCTAATAGTTTAGGAGGTAGTACAAAATAAGCTATTCGTAAAGAAGGCATTAATGATTTTGAAAATGTGCTCATATAAATGACTTTTCCTTCTTGATCCATTCCCTGGAGAGCGGCAATTGGTTTGCCTGTATATCGAAATTCACTATCATAATCATCTTCAATAATATAGTGGTGAGAATTTTTAGAAGCCCAGTTTAATAATTGTACACGTCTGGAAGCGGAAAGAATGGCCCCTGTAGGAAACTGATGCGATGGAGTGACATAGGCAATTGTTGCATTTGATTGATTTAATTCCTTGATGTCCATACCATCATCATCAACAGATATAGAAACTGTCGACTGATGTTGTTGCTTAAAAATATAGTGAGTAGTCGCGTAGCCGGGATTTTCAATTGCGTATGTATGTTCATTTTCAAGTAGTTGAACAATCATGGGAAGTAATTGCTCTGTACCAGAGCCGATAACAATTTGTTCTGGTGAACATTGCACACCTCGTGATTGGTATAAATAGTTTGCGATTTCTTGCCGTAACTCATATTCTCCTTGTGCATTTCCAACGAGTAGTAATTCTGCCTTTTCCTCATCGATAGAATCTTTCATATATTTTCGCCAAGTCGTGAAAGGAAAGGACTGTGTATCAATCTGTCCAGGATTAAAATCAATAGCAATTTGAACAGCTTCCGGTGAAATGTTTTGCGAAGGTTCCTCCATATCGACATAAGCCAATGTATCAATATCTTCTACGAAATAGCCAACACGTGGTTTAGATAGTACATAGCCTTCTGCTAGTAATTGCCCATAAGCTAGCTCAACAGTTGTTTGGCTTATATTTAAAAAATCTGCCAATTTTCTTTTAGATGGTAGCTTATCGTTCGTTTGAATTTTACGTTCAATAATACTGGACTTAATCGCCGCATATAATTGTTCATACAAAGGTGTATGTATAGCCTTATCTAATTGAAACATTAACATGTCCATATATGCTCACCCCTTCTGACTGTATTAAATATATTAAAACGGAATGTTTTATAAAGGTCAATTAAAATCGTATGCATTAGAAAATAGAGGATTTGTAAAGAAGAGTGTAACGAGAAGTGTTTAGTATTTTCTTTGGGCATAATTAGTTCATATTTGCTAATTTTTATATTTTCGATTTTATGTAGAAAGACTAAGTACTTTTGAAAAATGGGTCTATTAGATGCTTTGTGTCTAGGGGGTAAACTTGCATAACCACGAAATATATTGTAAAGTATGATTAAATTAATATTTATTACGATGATAGGAAGTAGTAACAAGTTCATTCTTTTTTAGAGAGTCGACGGTTGGTGGAAGTTGATAAAGAGCCTTGTGAATCCATCCTGGAGTTGCTTAGTCGAAATTTTAGTAGACTGTAGCCGGCTATGAAAGCCGTTATAAATTGAAGCGGATTAGGCTGTAGTGTCTAATCAATTAGGGTGGCAACGCGGGTAGCTCTCGTCCCTTTTCATGGGGATGGGGGCTTTTTTGCGTTTTCCCCTAAAATTTATAAATAAACTGGCAGATGCTAGTGGTTTTCATAGTTTTCGATAAAGAAATGGAGGAAAAAACATGTTAGATATTAAACGTGTCCGTGCAAATTACGAAGAAATAAAAGAACAATTAGCTCACAGAAATGAAGATCTTGGTACGTTTGACCATTTCCAAGAATGGGATCAACAACGTCGCGATTTAATTGCTAAAACAGAAGTATTAAAAGCACAACGTAATAAAGCTTCTGAAGAAATTGCTCAGAAAAAACGTAATAAAGAAAATGCAGATGATGCGATTACAGCAATGCGTACTTTAGGTGATGAAATTAAATCATTGGATGCACAATTAAATGAAGTAGAAGAAAAATTCCGTCATATGATGATGCGCCTACCGAATATTCCACATGAATCAGTACCAGTAGGTGAAGATGAAGACAGTAATGTTGAAGTATACACTTGGGGTGAAATTCCAACATTTGATTTCGAAGCACAACCACATTGGGATTTAGGAACAAACTTAAATATTATTGATTTCGAACGTGCAAGTAAAGTGGCCGGTAGCCGTTTTGTATTTTATCGTGGAGCAGGTGCTCGTCTAGAACGTGCCTTAATTAACTTCATGATGGATTATCATGCAGATCATCATGGATATGAAGAAATGTTACCACCATATATGGTTAACCGCACAAGCTTAACAGGAACAGGTCAATTACCAAAATTCGAAGAAGATGCATTCTTAATTGAAAAAGAGGACTATTTCTTAATTCCGACTGCTGAAGTTCCAGTAACGAACTTCTATCGTGATGAAATTTTACCAGTAGATGAATTACCAAAAGGTTTTAATGCATATAGTGCAAGTTTCCGTTCTGAAGCAGGTTCTGCCGGACGCGACACACGTGGTTTAATCCGCCAACATCAATTTAATAAAATTGAATTAGTACGTTTCGTAAAACCAGAAGAATCTTATGAACAATTAGAATTACTTACGGGTCATGCGGAAACAATTCTAAAAGAATTAAAATTACCATACCGTAAATTATTAATGTGCACAGGTGATCTTGGATTCACAGCTGCTAAAAAATATGATTTAGAAGTATGGATTCCAACACAGGGTGTATATCGTGAAATTTCTTCATGCTCAAACTTTGAAGATTTCCAAGCACGTCGTACAAATATCCGCTTCCGTCGTGATAAAGGCGCTAAACCTGAATATGTTCACACATTAAATGGTTCTGGTCTAGCTGTAGGTAGAACTGTAGCAGCTATTTTAGAAAATTACCAACAAGCGGATGGATCAGTAGTGGTTCCTGAGGTATTACGTCCATACATGGGTGGATTAGAAATTATTACAGCTAAATAATCAATCTTGTATAAAATCTATTGATTAATTAAAGTACGAGATATGAAAAAAATCCTGAATCACACTATTTTGTGATTCGGGATTTTTATTATGAATATAAGTCTAGAGACTAGAGTTCATCTTGTAATTCAGCTAATTTGCGTAATCGTTTTTTCTCTTTTTTTCGTGCACGTAATTCTCGAAAAAAATCGGTTAGTAACTGACCGCATTGCTCAGCTAATACACCTTCAGTTACGTCACATTCATGATTAAAACGTGCATCATTTAATAGGGTATAGAGTGAGTGGACACAGCCAGCTTTTGCATCACGTGCACCGTAGACCACACGAGGAATACGGGATTGTAAAATAGCGCCAGCACACATGGGACATGGTTCCAATGTTACGTAGATGGTGGTATTCTCTAAACGCCAATTATCCAGCTTTTCGCATGCTTGTTGAATGGCCATTAATTCTGCATGTGTCACAGCATTTTTGGAAGTTTCTCTTAAATTATGGGCACTCGATATAATTTGATCATCATGAACAATAATAGCTCCGATGGGAACTTCACCTATAGAGCCAGCTTTATTAGCCTCTTCTATGGCAAGCTCCATATAATATTCGTCGGTATGTTTCATATGACACACTCCTTGTACGATAATTCTAGCATGATTATATTTGAAATGCTAAGGGCTATTCCTACAATTAAGTATGTGATAAAATAAGTAACATTGACGAAAAAAGATGAAGGGAGAGCTTCTGATGCCAGTTCCATTTATAGCAATAGAAGGACCGATTGGTGTTGGAAAGACATCACTCTCGAATAAAGTTGCTGATAAGTTCGGCTTTGATTTATTAAAAGAGATAGTTGATGAAAATCCATTTTTAAATAAATTTTATGAGGATATTGACGAATGGAGTTTTCAAACTGAGATGTTCTTCCTCTGCAATCGCTATAAGCAATTAAAAGATGTGAAAAAGAATTCAATTGATTACGATAAAGCTGTTGTAGCAGATTATCATGTATTCAAGAATTTAATTTTTGCTAAGCGTACATTGCAGCCGAGTGAATATAATAAGTATGAAAAAATGTATCATATTTTAATTGAAGATATGGTGACACCAAATATGGTCATCTACCTAGATGCAACAGTTGATACACTTATGCAAAGAATTGCCATGCGTGGTCGTGAATTTGAACGTATGATAAAGCGTGATTATATGGAGCAACTTGTAGCGGACTATCATGAATATATTGACCGTTTTGAAAAAGAAAATCCCAATATCCCAGTTCTTCGTATTAACGGAGATGCTTGTGATTTTGTTAAAAATGAATATGACTTACAAAATATCTTGAGCCGTGTAGAAGATATGATGGATAGAAGGAGCTTGAACAGATGAATTTAAGAGAAAAGTATAATATCCCTTCTTCAGCTGTAATTACGATTGCAGGTACTGTTGGAGTAGGAAAATCAACGATGACAAAAGCGTTAGCAGAGGCTTTGAAATTCCGTACATCATTTGAAAAAGTAGACACAAACCCATACTTAGATAAATTCTATGATGATTTTGAAAAATGGAGTTTTCATTTACAAGTGTATTTCTTAGCAGAACGTTTTAAAGAACAAAAACGTATTTTTGAGTATGGTGGCGGTTTTATTCAAGATCGCTCTATTTATGAAGATACAGGTATTTTTGCTAAAATGCATTATGATAAAGGAACAATGACACCAACAGATTATGAAACATATACAAATCTATTTGATGCAATGGTAATGACACCGTATTTCCCACATCCGGATCTTTTAATTTATATTGAGGGCCCAGTTGAAGATATTATTGACCGTATTGCAGAACGTGGTCGTCCGATGGAACAGCAAACGGATAAAGCATATTGGTTAGAAATGCATGACCGCTATGAGAATTGGATTGATGGCTTTAATGCTTGTCCGGTACTTCGTTTAGATATTAATGATTATGATTTAATGAAAAATCCAGAAACGATTGAAGTAATTGTAGAAAGAATTGCTCATTTTTTAGAGCAAACATCTCATTTACGTAAGTAATCGAACAGGAAGGCGTTTAGAGACGTTTTCCTGTTTTTTTATAAGGAGGGGGAAGCTATTTGAGAAAACGAGCGGGTGTTATCATTATAAAAAATAATAAGTTGGCTTTAATTAAGCGCATAAAAAATGAAGAAATTTATTATGTAATACCTGGTGGACAGAAAGAAGCCGGCGAAACTTTACAGCAAGCGGCTATAAGGGAAGCAAAAGAAGAATTAGGTGTGTATATTACATTAGGTAAACGTGTCGTGGAGCTAACCTTCAATGGCCAACAAATTTATTTTTTAGCAACGATTATAGGCGGTGGATTTGGAACAGGTAAAGGCGAAGAATTTTCGAGAGCTGAAGAGTGTGGGAGCTATGAAGCGGTATGGTTATCATTAGATGAACTACAACAGCATGATGTAAGACCAAGAGAAGTGATTGAATATATAAAAACAGCCGGCCCAAAAATCTAAGCCGACTGTTTTTTTGCTTTATATTTGTATTTCAATTGGTTGATTTGGAAAAATAAAAAACAGCCAATACAAAATCCTAAAATCGCGATGAATGAAGCAAGAGCAACCATAATTGTAAATACATAGCCTAAGATAGGTAATCCAACAGTAAATCCAATATAGCCAACCAATAAACAAAAGATAGCAATACATGAATTGAATTTTTGCTGCGTTACATCTTCAGGGATATATTCAGATGGTTGTTTCTTTAGAAATAAGCGTGCAAATTTCATAATGGGATTAAAATTAAAAAATAAACCTAGAATATTGGCTACAAGTGGAATAAGTAGTAGCCAAGGTTGTTGAAATGTCCATGAAGCAATTGTACTCAATAGAATAGTCCATTGATTAACACGTACGAGTGGTCTAGGAATTGAAACAGCTGTATTCATTTTAAAACCAACCTTTCTTATAAGAAT
>JAGHSJ010000323.1 GCA_018065935.1 Candidatus Kurthia equi | reverse complement strand
CTACCACACCTGACATTAATTTCATTTCTTGATACATATTAGTTATATTTTTATGACTTAATAAGAATGCATCTACAATGTAATTCCCATTGTCCGTCAAAAAGGCCCCATCTACGCTATTTCTTTTAGTCACTTTTAAGCCAATTTTTTCAAGTTGTTTCATCGTGAAATTCACATTAAATGGAACGACTTCAATCGGAATAATTTGATTTTGAAATGATGAAACAAATTTTGATTCATCCGCTAAAATGGTTTTCTTTTTTGCCATTAACAGTAACTGTCTCTCTCGAAAAAGCGAACCACCACCACCCTTTATTAAATTTCCTAAACCATCAACTCGATCAGCTCCATCAAATGCATGATCAATATAAGTAAATTCGTCGATTTCCTTAAAATTGATACCTACTGCATTTGCTTTCGCTTCTATTTTTTTGGATGAAGCTACAAATTGTAAATCCAGCTTCTCAGTTGCTATACGTTTAGCCAATAACTCGACAAATAATTCCATAGTCGAACCCGAACCAATGCCTACTATTGTGTGATTTTCTACCTGATCAACAGCTAGTTTAGCGAGTTGTTGTTTTACTTCAAAATTGCCACTCTTATCGTAGGGACTTACCATTCAGCAACAGTCCCATCCTTATGACGCCATACAGGGTTTTTCCAATTATGTCCGATTTTTTGCTGTTCTCGTACATATTCTTCATTAATCTCAATGCCAAGACCTGGCTTTGTTAAATTATCAACATACCCTTCTTTATACTGGAATACCTTTGGATCGACTAAATAATCTAAAATATCATTTCCTTTGTTGTAATGAATACCTAAACTTTGTTCTTGTATGAATACATTGTGGCTTGTTGCATCTACTTGTAAACAGGAAGCTAATGCGATAGGTCCAAGTGGACAGTGTGGAGCTACAGCTACATCATAGGCTTCAGCCATAGAAATGATTTTTTTACATTCTGTAATCCCACCTGCATGTGATAAATCTGGTTGAATAATGTCGACATACCCTTCTTGTAATACTTTTTTGAAGTCCCATCTTGAATACATACGCTCACCTGTAGCAATCGGAATATTACAGTTTCTCGCTACCTCTCGAAGGGCTTCATTATTTTCAGCCAATACAGGTTCTTCAATAAACATCGGATGATATTGTTCCAATTCTTTTGCTAACACTTTTGCCATTGGTTTATGAACTCGCCCGTGAAAATCTATGCCAATCCCAAAATCCACCCCCATCTCTTGGCGTATTGTTGCCACGCGTTCGAGTACACTATCAATCTTTGAAAAGCTATCAATGATTTGTAACTCTTCCGTAGCATTCATTTTAATTGTTTGGAAACCATTATCTTTCGCTAATTGAGCTTGTTTTAAAATATCTGAAGGACGGTCGCCACCAATCCAAGAATATACTTTTGTTTTATCTCTACATACGCCACCCATTAAATCGGAAATAGGTGCATTGTAATATTTCCCTTTGATATCCCACAACGCTTGGTCAATACCTGCAATGGCACTCATCAAGATTGGGCCACCGCGATAAAATCCCGCGCGATACAACGTATTCCATATATCTTCAATACGCATAGGATTCTGCCCAATTAGATAATCAGATAGTTCATGTACACAAGCCTCAACTGTTGCTGCACGCCCCTCTACAACCGGCTCTCCCCAACCAACCAACCCATCGTCAGTTGTGATTTTTAGAAATAACCATCTAGGTAGGACAATGAATGTTTCAATAGATGCTATTTTCATGATTTTGCCTCCAAAAATTTATTATGATAACTTTTCGCTAACTCAGAAATCTTCGTGAAATTCCGATTATCCAAGTTTTCTTTTTCAAATAACGCGCCACCAATACCAACAGCTACTGCGCCACTCTTGATAAAATCTGCCATATTATCTAAATTCACACCGCCTGTAGGCATTAAAGGAATATGCCCCATTGGCCCCTGTAAATCTTTGAAATATTTTGGCCCGAGATTCGTAGCAGGGAATACTTTTAAAATATCTGCCCCATACGAATACGCTTGGACAATTTCAGTTGGCGTAAATACACCAGGTATAGATATACGCCCGTATTTATTCGTTAACTGGATTAATTCTTGATTAAAAATAGGGGAAAAGATAAAATCTGCATTCGCATCAATTGCTCTTTTTGCCGTTTCTGTATCTAATACGGTCCCTGCACCAACAAGCACTTGATCTTGATATCGTTTCTTTAAGCGATGCATCGTATCATAGCTATTTTCACTATCTACCGTAATTTCTAAGATTTGAATACCACCCTCTACTAAAGCATCCACAACATCATCTACAATTTCTACATCGATTTTTCTTACGACTGCTACGATGCCTTTTTCTTCGATTTTCAATAAATTTCTCCACTTTTTCATATGCACCCTACCTTAATACATCTGTATTTGATTTATTTTCAATAAGTTCATCGAGCTCATTTAAAGTTGGCAGTCCCTCTATATCACCATATTGCTGAATAACACATGCACCTAAGTAATTTCCAAAATTAACACTCTCTACTAAGGATTTATTTAACAAGAGTCCATGTGTAAAACCAGCGGCAAATGCATCACCAGCACCTACACTATCTAAAATCGTATTCACTCTCTGTGTAGGAACTTCAGTTATTCGCCCATTTTCGAATATTAAAGACGGACGTTCACCTCTTTTTAAAATAATTACTTTTGAAGCATCTCCTCGTGAAAGAGCTTTACACATTTGTTGTTCCTCTTCTTCATTCGTTAAAAAAGTAGCCTCTTCTTCTCCAGCTAAAATATAATCTGATAACTCCACGATTTTATTTAAAGTTTGAAAAGCCTGTTCTTTTGACCATAACTTGAAGCGAAGATTTGGATCGAAAATGATTTTAGCACCGGATTCTTTTGCGAATTGGATAGCTGAAAATATCAATTCTCGACAACTATCACTAATTGCCGGCGTAATACCCGTCACATGGAAATAACATACATTTTCAAAAAAATCAACAGGTAAATCATGAATTGACATTTTACTCGCCGCTGATTCATCTCGATAATAATAAATATTCATTTTATGATGATACTTTTGTTCTTTAAACAGCAATCCTGTTCGTGCGCTCTCTATAACCTTTACTTCTGAAACATCTACACCTTCTGCACGAATTGTTTTCAATATTTTCTTACCGAAAGGATCTCCTCCAACACGACTCATATATTTCACCGAGTGCCCTAAGCGTGCTAAACCAATTGAATAATTTGATTCAGCTCCACCAATTTTCTGTTGAATGGCATTAAAATCCTCTAGATTTCCAACCTGTGTGGTTTGAAAAATCATCATCGTTTCACCGATTGTCACTACCTCAGCCATTAGAATTCACCTTCTCCATGGAATGTCCTCCAAATGCATTTCTTAATGCCGACACGACTTTCCCACTAAATGTGTCGTCTTGAAGTGAGCGATTTCTCATCATTAATGACATTGCAATGATAGGGACAGGCGTTTTTATTTTCATTGCCTCTTCTACTAGCCATTGCGCTTCTCCTGATGCATTCATTCTTCCTTTTAATTTACCTAAGTCTGGGCTTTCCTCGAATACATCTATTAAAAGTTCAATCAACCAGCTTCTTATAACCGAGCCACCATTCCATAGTTGAGCAACTTTTTGATAATCAAAGTCATATTGACTATTTTCCAGCACATCAAAACCTTCAGCGATGGATTGCATCATGCCGTATTCAATCCCGTTATGAACCATTTTTAAAAAATGCCCACTACCTGCTGGCCCAGCATAAAGTAACCCATCCTCACAGCATAATGTCTTTAAAAAGGGCTCAATCTTCTCAAATGCTTCTTTGTTGCCACCTATCATTGCACACATACCATTACGTGCCCCTTGAATACCGCCACTTGTTCCCATATCAAGAAAATATTTATTTGAATTTTCAAATTTTTCAGACCACTCTATCGCTTCTTTATAATTTGAATTTCCACCTTCAATTACATACACATCACGAGGCAATTGTTCGACTAGCTGCGTTAACACATCCGTCGTTATTTGCCCATGTGGTACTAAAACGAACACAATATCATTTGCTTGGATTTCAAGTACAAACTTTTGAAAATCATTATATACTACTAAATTTGAATATGATTTTCCTTCATTTTCTCGAAATTCATCTAATATTTCTTTATTGGTGTCATAAGCCAATACTGTAGCATCACTCTTCTCAAGCACTTGCAATGCTAAATTACTCCCCATTTTCCCAAAACCTATAAATGCAATATTCAAGATTTAAGCCTCCTAAACTACTTTAAGTATTAATTGAATGATGATGATAAGTGTCATAAGCCTTAATACATGCTTTATATATTTCACGTTTATGCGCTTGGACAAGTAAACACCAGCAAAACCGCCTAAAATTGCACCCGCCATAATAGAAAATGCAATTGACCAAATCATCACTCCGGAACTTATATACGAAATTAAAGCGCCTGAACACCATGCTAATAAAGAGATTCTCGTTAATGTAACCGCTTTAAAATAGGTTAAGCGGTCATTTGATAAAACATAAATAGATAATGTACTACTTCCTGGACCAAATATGCCATCGTAAAATCCCACACTAAATAGTAGCGGATACACCTTTTTCTTATTCGTTATTTTAGTAGCGTGCCCAAAGTAATTAGAAGTGAAAAATGACATAGCAAATGCAAAGGTCATTAAAGAAATGGCTACATAATTTAAAAATTGAGCGGATAACTCGTTCGCTACGAATCCGCCAGTTAACCCACTTAGAAAACCGATTATTAATATAATCGTAATCTCTGACATTTTTATTTCTTTTTTTCTAAGACTTTCAATTGACGTTAATAGTGTACTGATTGCCGCACCAAATTTATCCGCAGCTATGGCACTATGAATAGGTATGCCCATCAATAACATTGTCGGGAGCGATATTAAACCGCCACCTCCTACCAAAGCGCTAATTAAATGACTGACAAACCCAACCAGAAAAAAATTTCCTAAAGAAAACAAAAGAAATCAACACCTCTGTTCGGTAATATCAAACGACGTTTTCATATTAAACTAAAAAGTTGGACCGATTCTCCATATACCGAAATCATGTTGTTTTAAAATCTCTGCCTTCGTTAATTTTCCAGATGCTACTTTTGCAATTTCATCGACAATTCGATTTCCTACATCTGCAATCGATTCAGATCCTTCAATAATCGTGCCAGCATTTAAATCCATATTTTCTTTCATTTTTTTATAAATAGGTGAGTTTGTTGTAATCTTAATCACTGGTGCAATTGGCGAACCAGTTGGCGTTCCTCTACCAGTTGTAAATAACACTAGTTGGGCACCACCTGCTACCATCCCTGTTAATTGCTCAATATCATGTCCCGGTGTATCCATCCAAACTAAGCCTTTTTCTGTTGGTGTTTCAGCGTAGTCTATTAATTCATTCAAAGTACTTGTACCTGATTTATTTGACGCGCCTAATGATTTTTCTTCAAGCGAACTTAAACCACCTTTGATATTTCCTGGGCTAGGATTACCTGTACGAATATCTACACCCATATCAATCGAACGCTTCTCCATTGCTTTTATCACTTCATAAACGCGTTTAGCAACATGTGAATTTTTAGCTCGATTAGCTAATAAATGCTCTGCACCAATAAGTTCTGTCGTTTCTGCTAAAATTGCTGTGCCACCCATCTCGACAATTCGATCACTTACATAACCTACAGCTGGATTAGCAGATAAACCTGAACATGCATCCGAGCCACCACATTCTGTACCAATAATTAATTCACTAAAATCACATAATTCTCGTTGCTGCGCTGATGCTTCTTGCACAAATTGCACAGCGATTTTCGCACCTTCAGCAATCGCATCTAACGTACCTCCACTATCTTGAATAGATACTAATGCCGCACGTTTGCCTGTTTTTTCTATCTCAGAATAGACACTTTTTGCTTGATGCGTCTCACACCCTAAACCTAATACAACAACCGCATAGACATTTGGATTATTCGCCAATCCGACATACGTTCGAAATGTTTGTTCATAATCAATTCCTACCTGTGCACATCCATGTTGGTGTATAAAAGAAACCGTTCCATGAACCAATTCTGTAATTTGTTTAGCAGCCTGCGTAGCACAAGTAATCGTCGGCAAAATCAATACATGGTTTCTAATTCCTACTTTTCCATCATGTCGACGATAACCCCAAAATTTATTTCCTTGAATCTCCATCATAAATCACCTCTCCCTCTAGTTCCTTCAAGATTATGTGTATGTACATGTTCCCCCATTTCAATATCACGTATAGCAACACCAATGACTTCGCCATATTTATACACTTTATCGCCTTTATTAATATGTTGAAGAGCAAATTTATGTCCAAATTCAATCTCTTCGTTAATTATTAAGTGGCTCCCATCGACTAAATTTACCTGATCACCCGCAGAAAAAATCTGTAAAGCTGTAGCTACATTATCAAGAGGAGAAATTTTCAAAAAATTAGACAATAGAGAAAAACCTCTTTTCTTAGAGTTTTTATAACACTATCAAGAATATATTACTTCGAACGATTCAGGTCAAGCGATTTCAATTATTTGGAAAACAAAAAAAGCCCATCCATTTCTTTAAATGGATGAGTTATATCAAGCTACATCTACTCGGAGAGCTATAATTCATGCTAATAATATTATAAGTTTTAACAATATAAAATCCCTGTGAAATTTTTCATTTACCACAAGAAAAATATGCAGTTTTTAAATTTTTAAAATTTTGTTGCTGTATTTCTTAATTTTTAGCATCATTTATTAAATTATTATACTTAACTTTAGCTATATACTATTTGTTGATTTTTTCATTAAAACTATTTTTACGGATTTTTTTCGAAAAATTTAAATTCAACTACTTCTTCCCTTGCCCAAATATAAGTGTTCCCCACCTTTTTCACTAGATTTCGATTAAAACATACACAACTCCCTATGTTTCAGTTTCAAATTACAC
>JAGHSJ010000089.1 GCA_018065935.1 Candidatus Kurthia equi | reverse complement strand
AAATAATAGTACCACATTTTTCTATTAAATGTAAAGATCATAGGAAATTATAACTTTTTGTTCCCATTATTCAGTAAATTTCAAATTTAATAGATGTACGGAGTAATTTTATGCCACTATCCATGTATTTTCCGAAAAAAAAAACAATCTCATTGAAGGTTGTCTTTCATCGTACAGACTACATTAAGTTTGTAACTATGTATTAAAAAGAGGTATCAATGAGATCATTTTTATGAAGAAAAATTAGAATTTAACTACGTTTGCAGCTTGTGGTCCACGTTCGCCATCTACGATTTCAAATTCAACTTTTTGGCCTTCATCTAAGCTTTTGAATCCTTCGCCTTGGATTGCTGAGAAGTGTACGAATACATCGTTCTCGCCTTCTGCTTCGATAAATCCGAATCCTTTTTCTGCGTTAAACCATTTTACTGTACCTTGTTTCATATGAAAAACCCCCAAATAAAATTTAATATGTAAACCATTTCATTTACATATTATAAAATGAAAAAGGATTTGTTCATTCGAAATATGTAAATAATGCATGATTAAAAGGAGCTAGCATCTGCTACCTCCTTTGAATTAGAATTAAAGTTTTACTACGTTTTCAGCTTGTGGTCCGCGGTTACCTTCAGTAACTTCGAATTCAACAGCTTGACCTTCGTCTAATGTTTTGAATCCTTCGCCTTGGATTGCTGAGAAATGTACGAATACATCGTTCTCGCCTTCAACTTCGATAAAACCGAATCCTTTTTCTGCATTAAACCATTTTACTGTACCTTGTTTCATGTGAAAAACCTCCAAAATAAAAAGTGAACAACTGAAGCTAAATCTACCCATCACAAAAATTCACATATTATAAAAAGTACCGATAACTGATCACTTTTTATAATATGTGAATGGAAGTTCCGGTGAAAAAGTTTCATTTGTTGAGTTCATTATAGCATAATAAAATAAGTTGTCAATATATTCCTAAATATCACTTAATTTAACTTATTACTTTTCCTCTTGCCAAATTAATCCATGATAAATCTGTGCATTGTCAGCGCACTGCTCGCAATAAACTGCCTCTTCATCACTCCAAAAAGCCCAAAAACGCTCTTTATTATGACGTTGATGACCGTATTGATGTGAAAAATCATGTAACATTTTTTTTAAATAACCTTCTGCTTCTGCTTTTTCTTCAAAGACAGACTCTGAAACCACACAATCCTGCCATCCTTCAAACTGCCACCAAGGCTCATAGTCTGCTTTCATATAGATTATTTTATACATCATAAAACCACCTTTTTCAAAAACTATACTTATTTAGACATCTTTTCGACTACCTACCATGAAAATACTGTGTTAAAATTAGGAAAAATATATCATGGAGGTATTTATATGTTTTCAACGTTACGCCCTAAAGTCAAAATTGATCAGCTTTTGCAAAGAGGTACGGATATTGAAGGTTCAAATCGTTTTCAAGAAACATTGGCTTTCAATAATTTTACACAACATGATTTTGATAACATGAATTATATATATAAACAGTTAGAAAAATCTACACCATCTATGCACGAAATTTTTTCTCAATACTTGGCAGAGCTATCACCTAATCGTCAAAACCCGATTTCAGCTCACCAGATTGATGCTTACTTACATAACTTTTTTACTTCACCACGGGACAGTCAGTATGTAGATGAAGCATTTAAGTTTTTCGACCAAATTCGTTACCACAAGTTTGAAGCTGGTAAGACAATTGTTATCTTCAACCAATTTGCTTTCTATGTGATGACACATCTATTGTATAACTTTGGACTGAAACCTGCCAAAGCATTTGACTTGATGAGTTCATTTCAATCGGCTGTAAACGTTGATCAAGAACTGTTATTTGAAGCCTTCACTGAAAGAACGCTTGAAAATTCAATTACGCAAATTACAAACTTAATTGATACAAACTCGCAAATTATGTTTATGAAGGATTTAATCTATAGCTTGGATCGTCAAACAGATGAAATTCAATCCTCTTCAGCAGCAACAGAAGAAATCACCGCTTCGATTGCGGAGATTGCACGTACCTCTACCCGTATTTCAGAAAAGACAAACCAATCAGTTGAATATGCGCTGAATTCTAAAAATGAAATCAGTAGTGCGTTAAATGAAATTATGAAAACGGTCGAGACCTTCTCTTCAATTGTCGAATCATTTAGTGAATTGCAAAAACGCGTCAGTGACATTGAAAATGTCGTCACGTTAATTAATCAAATTGCTGATCAAACCAACTTACTTGCACTAAATGCTTCAATTGAAGCGGCAAGAGCTGGTGAACATGGGAAAGGCTTTGCCGTAGTTGCCCAAGAAGTTCGTAAGTTAGCTGAAAATACGGTTTCTGCTTTGACAGAGGTTTCTGCTAACGTCAAACATTTGAAATCATATTCAAATAGCGTGCAAGACTCTATTACAAAAACAACCCAAATTATTAAAGAAGCTACTTCTGATGCAGAGGGCTCGCTTCCGTTACTTGGACAAATCGTTTCAGAAATCACAGATATTAATGAGGATGTAAAAATAACAGCGGCTATTTCAGAAGAGCAGTCTGTCGCAATTGATGAAGTATCAAAACGCATGGTAGAAATCACAGATTTACAACAGGATATTCGTGAATTAGGTCAATCTACTTCACATGGCATACACCAATTAAGCCGTGAAATCGATGCTTTCCGTTTGAATATAGTAGAAGAATCTAATTTGCAACTATCAAGTTTTGCTTTATTACAACTGTCAAAAGCAGACCATATTTTATGGAAATGGAAAGTGTATAATATGTTCCTTGGCCTTGAGCATCTTAATCCAGACACAGTTTCTTCTCATACGCAATGTCGCTTAGGCAAATGGTATACTTCGGAGAAAACAGTGGCTCGCTTTGGCAATGAACCCGCTTTCCGTGAACTTGACGTGCATCATGCACAAGTTCATAATCATGCAAAACTTGCGGCTAAAGCGTATGCAAATGGACAGGTTAGTGAAGCTGAAAACCATCTTGCAGAAATTGAAACAGCCTCACAAAAAGTATTGCAACTTATTGACCAACTGATTCATACCATTGAACAACAACGCGTATTATAATGCGCCACTTCCCGAGGCTGGGACAAAACATCTTATTTTCCTTTTTTAGCGTTCGCAACGAAAAAACGGAACCGCCCCACAGTGCGATTCCGTTTTTTCTTATGCTCATATGAGATGGTGTTTTTACACGTATGTTCAAGCCGCTTTTTTTATTGAGTGCCTATACATACGATTTGCTTGCAGTGAAACCTCCATTCCACTTTTCAATTCATCGAAATATGGGTAATTATCCTATAGTAGATGCATTTCATACAGATAGATATACGTTTTTAAATTTAATACAAGAGAATATGAATGATTTTGAAACTTTCTCCTTTTTAAAACGTATATTATGAAAGAGTGTAAGGAGGAAATCACATGCTACATGCAGGACACACTATTTTACGTTACTTCATTGCTTTTTTGACAGTTCCAATAACGATTGTAATTACAGTTGGCTTTTTAAATATAGACGTTTTTATCAGTCTTGTAATAGCCGCTCTTGTATTCATCTTGAGCCTATTCATTACAAATTCTTATCAACGCTATAAGAAAAGAAAACAATTTAATTTATCAAAATCTGAATATAATCATATCGAAGCTCAATTAAAAGAAGCTATCGAATTTTTACATCAGTTTAATCGCACATACACAAAAATCCGTTCTATTTCTGGATTTAAAAAACTTTATGAAATGAGTAAATTATCGAAACGAATTATTTCGATTGTTCGAACGAATCCACCAAAATTTTATCAGGCAGAAATATTCTTTTACTCTCATTTACCATCTGCAGCTGAAATAACAGAGAAATTCGCGTATTTATCAAAACAACCAATTAAAGATACAGAGATTCATATTGCTCTTCAACGAACACGCGATACGTTAGAGGATCTGTTCCACTCAATGGAGAAGGATTTACGCCAAGTATTAGCGGCTGATATTGAAGGGCTAAAGGTAGAACTAGATTTTGTTAAGAAGAATGCTCGTCGCTCTTCAAATGCTAAGGAGGAATTATAGTATGACAGCCAACAAACCAGATCAATCCATAGATGATTTACTTTCGAACCCTTTTACGATGGAACCACTTCCACAACAACAGGTAGCCAATCAACAAGTAAAAGATGCTGCACCTTTGCGTCAAATGGACCGCTTGAGTGAAGAAGATCAAGAAAAAGCACGTCAATTAGCTGCGCAAATTCCAACTGGTAGCTACGAAGCTATTTTGACTTATGGTGCCAATGCACAAACAGCCCTTTCAAGTTTTTCAAATAAAATGTTGGACCATGTGCAAGCAAAAGATATCGGTCCAGTGGGAGATATCTTAAAAGACTTAATGTCTAAGCTGAATGAATTAGACCCAGATGATCTTCATGCAGAAAAGCCAAAAGGTCTACGCAAATTATTTGGTAAAGTACAACGCTCTCTTCAAGAGATGGTCTCTAAATATCAAAAATTAAGTACACAGATTGACCGAATTGGGGTGCAATTAGAACATTCTAAACGCGGTCTTGTCGATGATGTCAATATGCTTGATCAGTTGTACGAACAAAATAAAACCTATTTTGAAGCACTGAATGTTTATATTGCTGCCGCTGAATTGAAACGTGATGAAATCGTCAGTGAATTATTACCTAAATTACGTTCTGAGGCTGAAAAATCAAACGACCAGATGGCTGTACAAGAAGTAAATGACTTAGCCCAATTCGTAGATCGTCTTGAAAAACGTATTTATGACTTACAATTATCACGTCAAATTACAATTCAATCCGCGCCTCAAATTCGTATGATTCAACAAACGAATCAAACTTTAGCGGAAAAAATCCAATCATCTATTATGACGGCTATTCCACTTTGGCGTAACCAAATTGCCATTGCACTTACATTGAATAATCAACGTAAAGCTGTGGAAGCACAAAAACAAGTTTCAGCAACAACAAATGAATTACTACTTAAAAACTCTGAAATGTTGAAAATGAATACCATTGAAACAGCACGTGAAAATGAGCGTGGTTTAGTTGAGATTGATACATTGAAAACAACACAGGAAAACTTGATTACGACAATTGAGGAAACACTTCAAATTCAAGCCGAGGGTCGTGAAAAACGTCGCCAAGCTGAAATAGAAATTGGTCAAATGGAAGAGGATTTAAAACAACGTTTACTCGCAATCCAAACGAATCAATCTAAATATTAAGCCTTATCTATACAAAAAGCATGAATCTGGCCGTTATTGGCGTTAGATTCATGCTCTTTTTTTTTCAACTAGATTAGACTACACTACATTCCTTGTACAACTAATGATAAAATTTTACGCAATGTACGCAAAGTTAAATTGGAAAACTGATCGACATTATCTGCAACAATCGACTGCTTGCCATAAATGGTTGCGAATAATCGCATTTGCTCTTCTGAAGGCAAATCCGTATTTAAAAAGAGGTGCAAGACGGTAATTTGCTGTTTTTCCGCAGCAATAACCGCTTCTGCTGTGTCCAAAATACCATTTTGCGCATATTCAAAAGCGGACGGTTCACCATCTGAAAACACGAGTAAAAAACGATGCTTTTCAGGACGATTCTTTAAACGCTCAGTCATCCAACGAATCGCAAAGCCATCCCGATTATCTTCATGTGGTTCCATTGCGGCTATTTCTGCAGCCGCATCTTTCGCCCCATCCTCCAGTTTGTGCAGCCATTCAAATGTATTCGGCTGGCTTTCCTTCGTTGCTTCATAGGCATCCTCATAAAAAACGACCAGATCATGTGCGATTTTCAATTCACGTAACACATCATGGAATAGAAGAACAGCCTGCTTCGTTTCATCCATTTTATCCATCATCGAAGCCGAACCATCAATTAATAGGCCAAAAACAGCATCCAATGGTTTAGAAGGGGCATCTTTTTTATAAAAAGGACGCGGACGGCTCTCCGTCACAAAACTTAGTAGCTGTTTGGCATCTAGGCGACCATGTGACAAATGCGTTCGCTTATCTGCTTTCTTCTGTGCCATACGTTTACGTAATTCGAGCATCAACGCACGTACATGTGGCTGTTGTTCAAGTCGCCATTGTGCCATACGCTGTAAAGCACCTGCTTCTACTGTTGGCTCCATTCGCTTCTCTTCATAGATGACTTGTTCGTGCTCACGTCCGAAACTTTGCCCAGATTTTGTATATTTCTTTTTCAATGTTTTCGTTGAAAAGCTGTCATCTTTTTTCGGCTTGGCTGTAGCATCCGAATCTCCACCTGTACCTATTTCTGTTGGTTGTTGTTCGTCCCTGCCTTGCACAGCCTCATCCGATAAGGTTTTTCCCTCATTTCCTCGCTCTAATTCAAAACGCATATGAGTGCCTTCATCCTGCTCAGATTCTCGATGCCAGCTACGAAATACTTCATCAATCGTATCTTTTGCCTCATCGGAATTCCCCTCTTCCATGCAAGCTACCCCTTTATGTTCATGGTCTGGAATAAAGTCGTCCACAATACTATCCAATAACGCATAGAAATCGAGCTTTAAATCCTGCTTCAGTAATTGTTGAATTTGAGGGGCTAAGCGATAGATAATATCAATCGACTGCTTCGTAGACTGGCTATCATATACATGCTGCCAGCTCGGAAGTAGCATGGAAAAATCATCATAAATCCCACCAATTGGCAACTTTTGCTGCCCTTCATGAATCGCAATATACAAGTAATTGACTAATGCCTCCGCAAGAAATCCCTTTTGTTGATGGACTTTTATTTGATGATGATGCGTCGCTAAATAGCTCGTTGAACGGACGCGAAATGCCTGCTTCGTCCCTGGTCGGATACGCCCCACAAGTTCCATTAAACGAAATTCCTCTGCCATCGTGACTAGTTGTGACAATATTTTTGGAAAATCAAAGTCTATCATTTCTTGTTGAAAACTCATCCACTGTGAAATCGAAAAATGCCGCCAAAAACCTTCTGACAAAAGGTAGATGTCTGATAAACGCCCTAAATGTGTGATTTCCTGCTCTCTATGTCGCCAAAATACGGACATAGCAATGCTTTCTTCACGTGGATTAAATTCAATGAGTTTACGCTCGGTCAATTCTAATGATAGATTTTGTGATAATGCTTTTGAAAGATTTTCATAGGAAATCATCTGTCTTGCATCGATTTGTTCATTGTTGAATTGAATGAATCTGCCCATCTCTGCCATTCTAGACACCTACCCCATCCAAGTTTTTGCTAATTCAATGACTAATTCTCTCTCGCTCTGATCCTCTAATTTTTCTGCAATCGCGTATTGGATAGCGCGTAGTGGGCTCATATACTGTGCCAACTCGATGGCATCTAATAAACTTCGAATGGAAGCCGCCTCTTCACTCAGTAAGCCATTTACAGCCTGTTGTTTTAAATCCTCTGCCAATGAAAGCATCTGCTGTTGTAACTTTGCATCTAGCTGTGGGAAATACTCTTCCACTAGCTCCTGAAGTTGTTCCCCTGTAATATAAGGAATGCTGAAAGAAATAAAGCGGTTTTTCAAAGCTTCATTCATTGGTGTTGTTCCAATATAGCCTTCATTAATAGCCGCAATTACACCGAAATTCGGATGTGCTTGAATTACCTCTCCTGTAAATGGATTCGTTAACATGCGACGATAATCCAATACACTATGCAGAATTGGCAATGTTTCCGCTTTTGCCATATTAATCTCATCTATATATAGAAAATGCCCTTCTTTCATCGCTTTCACGACTGGCCCTTCCACAAAATCAATTAAAGTCTGTCCTTCTTTTTGAACGACAGTTTTAAAACCTAATAAGCTCTCTGCATCTAAATCTACCGAGCAGTTAATACTATGTACGGGTTGTTGAAATAATGAAGCGATGGATTCGGCTAATTTCGTCTTTCCTGAACCTGATGGCCCTTTTAAAAGTACTGCTTTTTGTAAAACCACACTTAATAAAATATCTTCAAATAAATGAGCATCTGGTGACTTATAACCGCCTGTTGGAATTAATGTTTTGTACGCTACTTTTATGTCACGATTTGTTCTTTTCTCAATTTGCTGTTCAATAATTTTATGCATCCCAATTCCCCCTTGTTATCATAAAAAAAGAAGGCTCCTCCCTCTCACAAACGTGGGCTGGAAGAGCCTCTGTTGAATCGCTCAATTATGCGAAATAGTCTTTATAGTAGCCACCGATTTTACCTGTGTTATCTACTACAAAATAAAACTCTTCAGTTTCATTTTTTACTTCGTATGCTTTACCGACTGTTAACACATTTGATACTAAGAATTTCTTGGCATCTGTATGTTGACATGTAACAGTTTTAATTGTTGGTGTATCTTTCCAGTTCAAATGAATCATTTGTAAACAACCTCTCTATATACCTTTATATTTAACATTCTACAATTCATTTTAGCGTATTTCTAGTCATATGTGTGGATTTTTTTCACCAAAACTCGAATTATGCTATGCTAAAGTTAATTACTGAAACGGAGGTCTCCTATGTTATTGTTCGGAAGTACACCTACATGGTTTTTTATCGGCGCATTTATCGTCATTATTCTATTCATTGCAGTCTCAGAGTTTTTAACGAGAAAATAATTAGCAAAATATGTTTACACGTTCTTATTGAGTGGAAAAGACGAATGTATCGATTTCACTATGGAAGGAAAGTGTCGTTCATTTGAGAATCACAAATGCTGCCAAAGAATTCATCAAACATGCAACTGCAGATGACAGTTCACTAAAGCTACGTTTTTATGGCGTCGCGAGTAGTAATGGCCTACTAATCGGCGCTGACATCGACACACTAATTGATAGCGATTTTAAAATGGATGTAGATGGCTACACTGTCGGCATTTCTCCAGAAGTTCTGCCTAAATTACAAACCGCTACCATTCATGCTGAAAAGCAGGCATCACGCGAAGGGATTATCCTATTAAACTGTAAATAAACATGCATAGACCGTTCAAATGAGCATCACATATTTGTGACTTTCATTTGAACGGTTTTCAAATTTGTGAAACGATTATTTAATCCTCCAAAAACAACTGTTATATGGGCTGGCATTTTCCCTAAAAATCTAATTCTAGAACGAAAGACTACCTCGCCTTCACTCCTCTATTTTTAAGCCTTTGTTTGTTTGTTTCCTACAAAAATTAAAATTGAAATGAAGCAAAATTGAATGTCGATTAATTACCTAAACTAAATTCTAAAATTTTTGTTGTTTTTCAACTTGAAAATACATACAATTAGACAGAATGGGAGGTAACTTATTATGAAAAAAGGTTATTTAGCAAATGGACTTTTCGGTCTTGGTGATCGTCTTGTCAATGAGCTAGTGGCTAAAGCTATCAGGCAGACAATCCCGGGGGTCGATTTATATGTCCCACAAGAAAATGCTGCCATCAATGATAAATCTGCTTTTGCCAATAGTGAACAAATCGCAGCAGCTGATATAAATGCTTTAAAAGAAAGTGATTTCTTAGTAGCAGTTATCGATGGTGTAGAAATTGATAGTGGCGTAGCTGCAGAAATCGGGGCTTTTTCAATGTTAAATCGTCCAATTTTTGCATTATTTACAGATTCACGTCAACAAGGACGCGATAATGTTAAAAAAATCGACGCACTTCAAGCAGACGCAGTTGAAAATCAATTCGTCTACCGCAATTTATTCGTGATCGGGCTAATCAAACAAAACGGGGTTATTAGTTCTTCAATCGATGAGCTAACAGCGTCTATCGCTCCATATATTTCTCCATAATTAGAGCACTTTTTTACACCAAAAATAGTGATTTAAATCAGAAAAAGGAGAATTTTATTATATGTGGTTTTTATTAGCAATGTTAACATGGGTATTCTGGGGTGCAGCAAATTTATTTTATAAGAAGGGATCAGATCCTTCTGATAAAAACAGTCATGCGAAAATAACAATAATGGTCGGAATTGTCATGGGTATTCATGCCACAATCTATATGCTTGTAAAAGGGTTACACTTCCACGTCGAAGACATGATTACTTACTTACCAGTTTCCGCTTTATACATTTCGTCAATGATTTTTGGCTATGTAGCTTTACGATACTTAGAACTGTCAATTGTATCACCTCTTCAAAATTCTTCAGGTGCAATTACAGTTATTTTATTATATATTTTCTATCCAAGTGATAACTCTTGGATGCACTATGTTGGTACAGCCGTTATCTTAATCGGTATTATTTTAATCGCGGTCATCGAGAAAAAACAAGATGATTTATTAATTAAGCAACAAGGAATTAAGGTAGACAGGAAATATAAATATGGGTTCTTTGCCCTTATATTCCCTCTACTCTACGCTTTACTTGATGGTCTTGGTACATTTGCAGACAGTGTCGTGCTAGAAAAAGAAAAATTACTAGCAGAAGATCCTGCATTACTTGCCTACGAATATACATTCTTCATTGTAGCTGTTGTCTATTGGCTGTATTTATACTTCTTCAAAAAAGAAACAATGAATATTTTCAAACAGAAGGATCGTACAATAGCTGCACTTTTGGAAACAGCTGGACAGTTCTTCTATATCTACGCAATTGCAGCTTATTCAATTGGTGCGGCACCAATTATTGCTTCATACTGTGTATTCTCAATCATTTTATCGCGCATATTCTTGAAAGAAAAACTATCATCAAAACAATACTTAGTCGTTACAATTATTATTCTAGGAATTATTTTACTCGGCATTGCTGATGAACTTTAGTTTTTAGCATACAGTTCCTTTTAACAGACTAAAAAAGTAGCACATACCCTTCCATGGTTAGTGCTACTTTTTTAATTTGGTTCTATAATATTTGCTGGGGTTTTCAAACAATCCCCTTTCTATTCGACGCTTTCCGTGGGCCTCGCTTCAACTACTTTTCAAAGTTCAAATCAACAAATTTCGATTAAGCAACGAAATCATTCACTGGTAGAATGTTTTCACCCGAATCTTCCTCATAAAAAAATCGCGTGGTAAGAATACAAATCATGTCCCCCATTATTTGACTTCGAACGATTGATTTAACCGGGATGAATGACAGTGCCATATTCCCAGACAGGCATTTTAATTGTTTTTGCTTTCATTTTCCCTTTGCTCACAGTTGCCTGTAATGCCATATATGCATAGCCTTCATCGAAATATTTACTTTCTCCTGCTTTAACTGAATAGGCCAATACTTTTTTAGTGATGAATTTTCCATTAAAAGCTTAGTTTTTTTAGAATTAGAATAAAATAAGCCATTTTTATAATAGAGTTTTTTGTTATTTTCTAATAGCAAAGTCAGGTTTTTTATTTGTTTAGGTTGTCCATCTGTATATGGATTTGTTAGTTTTGATTTAATAATTAAGACGTCTATCGGCTTCTTTTTTTCGTTGTAAACGACAGTAGAATTTGCAGAGCTTATTGCCCCATTGCCTTGATTATAGGCCACTGATGGAGAATAGGTTTTAACGTATTTTGTCTCTTGCAGTTTTTTCTTTGCCGAAACAGTTGTGACAGATGTATCTACTTGTACTGCTCCTAAAATACCAGCACTTACAAATGTAACCAGTGTTATTTTTTTCATAAAATTTTGCATTATATCTATCTCTCTCCCTTATTTATACTAGTTAATTAT
>JAGHSJ010000366.1 GCA_018065935.1 Candidatus Kurthia equi | reverse complement strand
ACCTTATTTTGCTCAATCATTCTATCTTGAATTTTCTCGGTTAATTCATTGATATCATTCACTTTTACGTCTTGTTTAAACCACTTAAAAAAACCTTCTGCTTCATGGAGAACAGGGAGAGTTGATTGCTTTGGCAAGTTCTCGCTAAATTGTTTAATTTCGTTAATTTTCTTTAGAAAATGTTCAGGGTTTACCGATAATGATGTTGTTTGTTCTTCTTTATTATGAATGGTCATTTATGTTCTCCTTACAGTAAATCTTCGAGTTCTTTTTGAAGTTTTAACAATTCTAATTCCGCATCGTCTAATTCTTTTTGATCTTCAACCATAACATCTATAGATTGAATTTGTACTATTTCAATTGCTTCGTCTTTAAAAATGCGATTTAAAGATTGCTCAATTTGCTCATTCCCATAAGCGTTCACTTCAAAAATTTTCTGCATTTCATTATTTTTGAAATTTGAAACATTTGCTTCCGCAACAGCTACTTGGGCATCTTGAATGTGTAAAATATGATTATTTTGTTTCATCGTGCTTTGCTGTTGATCTGCCTCTAACTTTTTGGCGATAAACTTTTCAATCAAATTTAAAATAATTGCGCCAACAACTCCTGATACTAAACTTGCTAAAAATAAACCAATGATATTAGCTAACGTGCCCATTAATGGAATAGGAGTTTGGAAACCTGGAACTGTTAATAAAAATTTTTCAAACACTTCACCTAAAAATATTGCGCTACCACCAGCTAATGCGGCAGTAATAATTTTACCTATTTGCGCTACTTTTACAGATAAAGGTTTATTACGATTATTCTTATCTCGCAAATAGTGAACGGCTTCCATTAAAGAAGAAACTCCTTGTTTAATCAAACTTGCTAATTTTTTAAACATGCTGACAATTGGTCCAAAAATCTCTGAAATAATCGTACTAATAAAAGTCGAAGCACCATTTTTTAAGAAGCTTGTAATTTTAGAAAAGAAGGCTTTTATCGACTGCTTCATTTCTTCTAAAAATAATTTAAAAGATTTGGATTTTTGCTTTAAAAATCGAATCAACCCATTCATCATATCTTTTGAAAGAGCAAATAAAGCTGAAACTGCCATTGTTTTTAGTGCATCTTTACCAGCTTTTTTCCCCGCTTGTTTAGTGGCATTTTTTCGAATATCTCGGTTAATCGCTTTACGTGCTTCTTTGTCTGCTTGCTTCATCATTTCATCATCAGCAGCAAGCTTATCATTTAATCGTTTATTATTTTCTGCCTTTTTTACACGTTTGTCTGCATCTGACAAGTTGGATTCATCAACCTTTTTATTAGCTCTTTCGTTTTGTTTAATAAGATCAGTTTCGCGTTCTTTCCGCTTATCAATATATTCCTGATTACTTTTTGCACCTTTACTTTTGTTTAATGATTCATTTGTTGGCTTTAAGTTTTCTTTTTTATTGGCAAGTTCTGAAACACCCATATTTGCTTGCTTTCTTCGCTGATTTTCATAAAGTTCTTTTCGAGGTACAACATGGTCTAAATTCGCCTTATCACTTACTTTCAAATCTTTACCAGTATACGTATCTTTTAAAGTACCAGACTTTTGCTGCTCAGTCATTTCTTTATTAGCTTTCTTATAAGCAGCATCTTGTAAAACAGAATCTTTAATATCACCATAGGCTTCGGGATGCTCTCGATCATACTTTTGAATTAATGTTTCATTTGTAATATCCAATCCGATTTGATTCCCAAATTGTTTCCATACTTCCTCTAAAATGACCTTTCCTAAATTATCAGGATTTTTCAATATTTCTTTATCATTTTGAAGTAATTCTAAGTCTTTAAAGCTATCTTCTAATTGCATTGCAAGAAGTTCTTCAGCTTCTTGCAAATTTAATTCATCATCTTCTAATGCCATTAGGTTATTTTTATTAGTCATTGTTTATATAGTCCCTTCTAGAAAAATATACGCGAAAACATATTTTTAAAAGCTTATATTCTTTCATTTACATCTATTTCCCACAATATATTTATTTTTCCGACAATAAAGCTACACTTATTATATCATCTAAAATTCAAAGTTTTATAAAACAATCTAAACGATATACAAAGTATTAGGAGTCCTACCAGCATTTCAGAAAACTTTTTGGCACCACTATTTAGCCTGTATTTCACATTGAATATGCCAGTACCATAAACAATCATTATTGGAACAACCATTTTCTATAAACATTAGCATCCTTAACAGACAATTTTTGCGCTTTATTTTCTGTACCCCTAGTACATTTCCATTAAATCAGTTGTAATAGTTTCTGTTAATGTGCTCTACTATCTTAATATTCTATAAAAATGCAACCGGTAAATTGTAATTAGTACGTTTATTTAAGTTATACAAAGAGCCTCCAACACTTGTAAATGAACATTTTGTTCTATGAAAGATTAGTGTAGTAACTTTACCAACCCTTCATAGAATTTTACATAGACTTGTGGATGTTTATCGTTTTCGTTTTAAATTTGATTCCATTTTCTTACGCTGCGCCTGTAACTTTTCAAACTCCTCATATTCAAGCTCATCCAAAATTCGATCAATCGCTTTTCCTTTAAAGAACTGCTCAAACAAAAATGGTGCACCGTACACTTTTAATTGCTTCCCACCGAATGTATCGTTATAACGAATAACGCCGTCCTTCGTTTGCACAACAGTAACGGCTAAATATTGATTGGCTTGCTCTTCCGATAAAACACCTTCCCCGATGCAATCACTTAATACAAATGCTCTGTAACGAGGATGATTGAGGTCCTTTACTAATCGTGCATCTAATTGTTTCTGTAACGCTAACAACTCGTGTGGCGACGCCAGTTCACCTTTTAAAATTGCAATATCATATTGTTGCTTAATTGTTAAATAACGATCCACTAATTGCAGCTGCTCTTTTTCGTACTTTTTCGGTGGCGTCCGAGGAAAATCATCTAGCTGCTCCTTCGTAAATGCCTCCCCATAATAATCCATTGCTGTTACAAGCCATTCACGCTCTACAAGCGACTTATCCGAAACATCTAAACTAGGCATCCGTAAATGAATCCGTTCGTCGTAATAAGTACCAAAAATCTTCAGCGCTAACTGCAACCGTTTCAGCTCTTTTAGTTGCTTTTCAAACTGTGCTCGCTCTGCCTCTGGTAAACGTGCAATCGTGGCTTTATTTTGCAAAAATACACCATGCTGTTGCATCAAGGCTGCTGTTTGTTGTTGCACTTTTTGTAAACGTTCCTCTGCCCCTACAACTGTTGCAACGGGCTGCTTCACAACAGACTGAATATGACGAATGATTTCCTCATCGCGAGCATCTATTAATACCTCATTCACATCTGCTTCATTTAAGAGCTTTCCAAGGCGAGCCGTTGCATTTAAAACCTCACGCTTTTCAAAAGGCGTCCATGTGCTCGTTTCAAGCGTAGGATAATGTTTCGTCAGTAAACGATCAGCTTCCTTCTTAAACAGCTCCTCCGCACGTTTAAATGCCTTCTCCTGCGATTCAAACCCTTTATAGCTGTACTTGCAGTTTCACATCCCATAAATAAAGCATCCTTCTTTTATCTACTTAACAAAGGTGAAAATTTCTACTTTTGTTAAGTTTCTAAAGGAGACCAAACATGCAACTATTTTCGAATACCATTAGAGATCACATCAAAGAACTAATGCAGCAACAAAATTTAAGCGTTTCTGAGCTAGCAAGACGATCCGGACTAACCCAATCAACTGTAGACTAGGTACTCCATATACGCGATACAAATCCTCGCATTGATACAATCCACAAGCTCATTAAAGCACTCAATCTCTCTGTTCCAGAATTCTTTAACCATTCTAGATTTAAAGATCTTGAATAATATAAATTAATTCCAAAATAAAAGGTCCTCGCCCAACCAACTGCCCTGCGGAACGCCTCCCGCTCTGGGCTCTACTCTCCAACAAAAACAATATAAAACTGAGGTTCCTCATAAATAAATCAAGAGTTAGAAACTACAACAAATACCAAGAACTCCGTAAAACCATACCGCTACAAAATAGACGGCACAGAAACACGACGTAACTAGAAATATGTAAGGGCAGTTTGGAGTATTAAATTAACCAGAGCTATCAAAGTAATGTTCGCCGTATGGTGGTGCGGTTTTCCCCTGTAATACGTTGATGAATTCATAGGCGATTTGGCGTGCGGGTGATTGGATGACATCACAAAGTTGATCCTCTACTATCATCTGTAGGAATTGTCTATAGTTCGCTTTTGTTTGCTGTAATTCATATAAGACATGTTTTCTAAAGAGTTCGACAGTCGTCCATCCTGTTTTACTGTGGCGACCTTTGCCGACAACTGTTTTTAAAATGGTTGTCGATTGTTTGATTAATACATTCAATGTACTTTGCGGGATGCCGATTGCTTCGCAAAGTTGTTTTTGTGTGCGCCAAATAAACGGCTCTGATGCGTCAAATTCAGCCGATAGGTATTTTTGGATGTCTTGCTCCCATTCTTCGTAATGACTGTTTTGGCGGTCCTCTCTAGCCTTTTTAAACTTATACCAGCCATTGCCGCCTAGTTTGACTTCGTATTTCCGGTTTGGTACATATGTAGTGAGTAAATCCTGTATGTATTCTGTCGCTGGCCCGTTGTATTTACCTGAATAAGCCGATTCTGTGATGACCTTCACCGTTGCCCCTTTTAATGGATGGCTTAGGCGACTATTATATTCATCTAAGAAATCGAATGTCCGCTCTTTTGGCCAGCCAGCTTGTAGGCAGACTAAAGCAAGCGTAAATAGCATATTATTACGCCCTATTTGCCCTTTTTTGCCCTTTGTATCGACCGCTTGCGCTAATGCCTCGAACCATTCTGTACGCGTAATATCGACCTTCGTATGGGTATTCGTGTGCACCACGAATAGAGGTCGCTGTATATCGTCATCTTGACGCATCGACCAGTCAATGAATTGTGCGATTGTATACGTCTGATCCAGCTGCATCGAAACGATATTAGATGGCTTCGGTACACGGAAAAAACCAAAATCATTACAATACATGTCGGCTTCCACCGATTTCAAACTACGTTTTAAGTTATTTGCAATGCGCTTCGCCACACGAAGCCCACGGAAATCGTTTTTATTTGAGATAAACAGTGGTGCATCTAAAACGAAATACAGCTGATAACCGCGTGTTGTTGAAATCATTAAAGTTGGAACACCAATCGATTCATCCATACAGGTCATTAAAATATCTTCACGACTATACTTCTTCGTATCAATATCGACCACAAAGGAATTGACCTGTAGTAAATTATGTTCTTCAAATCCTGTAATATAGCGACGTGCTTTATCATTATATGTATATTTCCGATAAACATTCGGTGTGAAATGAGATAATTGATTCATATCTTCAAGAAGTGTTTCTTTTGAAGTAACGATGTAGCCCTTTACGCCCTGGTCTGTAAAATCATTTTTTTGACGAACGACAAAAATCGCTCCCTTTTTCGAAAGCTGGTCCAATTTGTCTTCTTGTATTCGGCGTGGAAGTGACGCCTTAGAAGACTTTTTACGGTATTTTGTAATGCCTCTATGTAAAATCCCATCAAAAACAGATGTCATATCTACTTGAGCCATTTCTTTATCCAACATTTCCATCACCTTCTTGTCTATAGATTTCTTTATAGACAAGTGTACCAAATCGATTTTGTCGAAAAAGGCCTTCTCTAAGAGAAAAATAGACCAAAAATAGACCACCTCTGAGCCTTAGAGCCACAAGGGTTTGAGGCACTTCGTAAAAAATCGGATTGTGTGACTGTCGGACGGATACATAGACCACTCATTCCTCTACATAGACCACTTTATTTTCTCGAAAACACTGTTATACCAAGCTTTACAAGACATTTAAAGAAAATATAGTAAAGGTAGAGGACGGCTGAAAAAGGCTCTAAATCGTAATAAAGGTATAGGTGTCGGACGGAAAAGTACTCAAATCCGGTAGTTTTTGGTCTGTTTTTCCGTCCGCGACCTATGGTATTTTAGCGAAATGCTGTTATATCAACAAGTATTGTATGACTCGCGGACGGAAAAGAAATTTTAGTGTGACTCGCGGACGGATATATAGACCACTAAATTTTGTTGATTGTGTGAATAACGGACGTCAGATAGACCAAATCTATAGTTTAGACGGTGCTTTTTAGCTCATCGAACTATTTTTTAGAAAATGTCGAAATTTGTCTTATGAGAAAAACATGGGAATTACACGGAGTTTTGTAGAATTCAATTTTTTCAAAAGCCTCTTATTATATCGACCATTACTAGAGGTCGCGGACGGAATTTCGAAGAATTAGGACGAAATTTGAGATGATTTGTAAATTATGACTCGCGAAATAATCATTTAGAATGAAAGTCGCCTAATTAGTGGATAAATATAGTCATATCAAGGATTTATGGCTAATGTGATTACCAGCATTCAAGATTTTTAAAACTATTTCTAAATAAGATGATTTCAATTGGTCTATTAATTAGTATATTTTAGACCACTTTGTTATAATCTAACTAAATATAGTAGAAAGTTAGGTGCTAATATGGAAAAATCAAGTTTAGATGCTTTAAATAGTATGCCTGACCGTCTTGTTTTAAAGGAACAGTACCGTCCAATCGCACTTTACATAGAAGCAAAATCTCATTTTCAACAATTCAAGGGAATTAAAGTATGGGAAGAGGACGTGGATGGTCTATCTACTAATCCATCGTATCGTCCATCAGATAGTTTTGCAGCACTTTCAGAATGTGTATACCAATTGCTATTACAAGGAAAAATTCCAACTAAACAAATGCTTCGAGAAGCATTTACGGATTATATAGATACCATTTTGTATGAAGTAGAACCACTTTTACAAAAAGAAGAAGAACAGATGAACATACAAAAGGCTCCCGTAATTGAAGAAGAACAGAATGTGCAATTATCTTTAGACGCAGCGATTGATAAAGTGTTAGATAACGAACGCCTCTTTACGTCACTGAACTATAACTACAATATTGTACGTGATACGGTTTCTTCAAAAAAATCATTCAATGAACACGACGATGGCGTTATTCGCTCCGAAATGATTGATCCAAAGGGTAAATTAACAGGGAAAGCGGAGTTACGTTTAGATACGATTGATTTACCTACAGGAGATGAAGCCACTTTATGGTTGGACCTTGTACAATCAACGATTAATGCTTTTGATGAGCTAACAGCTGATTTACTCGATATTATTTCACATATGTGGTTAATACAAGAGAAGGACGAAGATGGCTATATTAACTTTCACAGTGATCAAGTGTTAAAACTTCGCCATGAAAACATAGAGGATAAGCCCCTCATTATTCGCCAAAGAGATCGCTTTAAAATTATGAAACGAGTGGCTGCACTCTCTTCCATTTGGCTCTCTATGCGTGAGGATAAGGTAAAGGTAGTCGACCGTTCTACCATTAATAAAGATGAAGACTATGATTTTACGACATTCCATCGTATGTTTGATATTAATAGCGTCAAAGTGGCCTATGACAAGAAAACAGGTGAGCCTCAAGGGATTTACGAGCTTAAAATAAAACCTGCCCCTATTTTACGCAGTTATTTTGATGCAACGCTGCAAACATTTGTCCCAATTGACTTAAAAATTATTCAATATAGTTACAATAATCAACGTGAATTAAAGCGTTTAGGACGTTATTTAAGTTATCAATGGAAAGTACGTACACTTTCTCGTACATTGCACCAGGCATTTAAAATTAAAACTTTATTAGATGCAATTGACTTCCCTACAAGTTATAACGGGGTCATAATTCGTGAGCGTTTAGAAAATACACTCGATGAACTGCTGAATGACCGAATTATTGAAAGTTGGTACTATAAAGAACCAGTAGATGAAGAACGTGTCGGCAAAAGAGATTGGGTCAATAAATATTGGAGTGAATTGAGCCTTATTATCGAGCCGCCTCAAGAGACTATTGAGATAAATAAGAAAAAAATTAGTGATGTGTCTGACTTACTAGGGAAAAAACAGGCCGATGAAGCCAGTAGGCAAGCAATAAGAACCGCTGAATACACCCAAATTCAAGAAACACCTAATTTACAAATAACAAGTAAGCTTTCTCCTGAAAATGTAGGTCTACTAATTGAACAGTTAAAACTAAGTATTCGACGTTCTGCCGGGGAGATAGGCATTTCACATAGCACACTCATTCGTTATATTAGCAATGAGTCCAAACGCTCAAATAAAAGCGTTTTAGAGAAGTTGGAAAAATGGTTTAGAGGACATTTAGAAGATCTTCAGTAATTTATTATGCTATTCAAAATGCACCACTTGAGACAAAGCCGTACACTAAGTGGTGCATTTTTCTCGTACTATGTATACACCAGATACGACCAGAATTAAGAGCCATCCGAGGAAAACCAACTGCATACATGCCCACAGGAAACTACACCGTATACTAACGACGCACCAAAAGAGGATTTGCCGTTGAAAAGACGACAAAAATGAAGAACGACCAGTAGAGATGGACTGGTTGGAAATGAATGATACGCTATTGAAAGATATTATTTTTTTTAATAAGCAAAGGAGGTATTCATTAAAGGAGGTATTCATTATAGAAAAGAAACTTTTCAATATATTTTTTCTCCTAATACCATTAATATCTATAATCATAACTTGTATTAGGGAACTGGAGGGTTGATTATGAAGTTAGGCTTGAAAAATAACGAGGTTATCATTGTTCCATATGATAAAGAATGGAAAGAAGAATTTAATAAAACAAAAACAGAAATTATTCAACATACAAATTTAAAGCCAAACCAAATCGAACATATCGGAAGTACGTCTATTGAGGGTATTCGAGCTAAGCCAATTTTAGATATTTTAATAGGTGTAGATAGTCTTACAACACTTGATAAACCATTTTTTAAAGACCTTCGAAATGCAGGATTTTACAAATTGCAGGTTGAAAGACCAAATGAAATTGTTTGTGCCAAATTCACTGATGAAACATTCGAGACAAAAACGCATTTTATTCATATAGTTGAGTTGGAAAATGAAAAATGGAACCAAATGCTATTCTTTAGGGATTATTTAAATAATAATCAAGATGTGAAAGAACAGTACGAAAATTTAAAGGAGTCTTTTTTTAGTACAGACCTGAAAGGCATTAACTCATATACAGACTATAAAGAGCAATTTGTACAATCTGTCTTTGAGCAAATGAAAAGCAAGTAACTCTACAAATACACCGAAAAAGGACTTGGTTCGAAAATTATCGGAATATGCGAAAGGTGTTTTCACTCACAAGACATTAGAGCGAGTGAAATCGTGTGGTGATTTTATGCAACATTTAACGAATTTAGAGATGAGTGCGAAACGTGTTCATCGTTCTAATAGTTGTGGGAATCGATTTTGTCCATTATGTACATGGAATAAAGCGAAAAAAGACGCGATTATGTTGGCTGTATTAATGCAGGCGATCCGAGAGAAGGAAGAACAAGAATTTATATTTTTGACATTAACAGCACCAAATGTTACAGGTGAGCAGTTGAAAAGTGAGATTGACCGTTTTAATCATGCTTTTAATAAATTATTTAAACGTAGAAATGTAGAAAAAGTTATCAATGGATATGTTCGTAAATTAGAAGTGACCTATAATCAAGAGCGTTTTATTACGCGTGATATGTATAAACGTGCACAAAATTATTATGATAAACGCAATTTGAAAGAAGGGGATCATAACCCGAATTATGATACGTATCACCCTCATTTTCATGTAGTCTTAGCTGTTAATAAAAGTTATTTTAATCAAGGTTCGCAATATATTAAACAATCTCAATGGTTGGAAATGTGGCGTGAATGTATGGACGATATGAGTATTACGCAAGTCGATATACGAAAGGTTCGTTCTTCTGAAAAATCGGAGAATGGAGCTGTATTAGAGGTTGCGAAATATTCAGCGAAAAGTAATGAATTATATGCTTCACAATCTGTTTTTGAAATTTTCTATCGTGCTTTGAAAGGCCGTCAATTATTGACGTTTAACGAATTATTTAAAGAATATGTGAAAAAATATAAGCAAGGTGAGTTAGATCAGTACAAGAAACCAGATGAAAATGAATATACGCATTTGTTGACGTCAGTTTGGCAAACGTCAAAATACGACAATATGTTACGTGAGTTAACTATAGAAGAGTTTGAAGAATATAATCAGCAAGCGAAATATATTGAGAGTGATGCTTAAAATGTATAGATT
>JAGHSJ010000304.1 GCA_018065935.1 Candidatus Kurthia equi | reverse complement strand
ATTATAAACAAACGACATATATAACAAGTAAATATAAAAAAGGGGTTTTTAAAATGAAGAAATGGTTACTCGCAATGGTCACAGTTTTAGCGATGGTCGTCTTAGCTGCATGTGGTTCTGGTTCAGATGATTCATCTAACTCAGGTGGTAAAAAAGATACGTCAACGGTTGATAAAGTAAAAGATACGAAAAAATTAGTTATCGGTACAAACGCAGGTTATTATCCATTTGAAATGATTGATAAAGACGGAAAAATGGTTGGTTACGATATGGACGTAGCAAATGCTATTGCGAAAGAATTAGGCGCAAAAGTAGAAGTAAAACAATTTGGATTTGATGCTTTAATTCCAGCTTTACAATCAGGCAAAATCGACATGATCTTTGCAGGGATGACAATTACAGATGAGCGTGCAGAAGTTGTAAACTTCGCAAACTCTTATTATGAAACAGGTCAATCAGTTATGGTTAAATCAGATAGCAAAATTAAAGATCCAAAAGAATTAGATAAAAAAGGCACAACAATTGCCGTTCAAATTGCAACAACTGGTGCAATCGTATCGAAAAAAGAATTTAAAAATGCTGAAATTAAAGAATTTGAAGATTTCCCAGCAGCAGCTTTAGCAGCACAACAAGGTCAAGTGGACGCAGTTGTCTATGATGAACCAGCAATCAAAGTATATGCACTACAAAACGAAGGCAAAGTAAAAGCGCTTGACGACTTACTTGCTTCAGATAACTTAGGTATTGCTTTAAGTAAAGATGATGATGCAACTCTTAAATGGGTGAATGAATTCTTAGCTTCTTACATCGGTTCAGATGAAGAAAAAGCAACACGTGCTAAATGGTTTGAAGAGAGCGATTGGTTAGACACAGTAAATAACCCAGAATAATCGTTTGTAATAAGTCGAAAAGAAGGGGTGAAAATCCTTTCTTTTTGTCATTTTTTCAAGAGGTGTTTAGGAGGAGTACATGATGAAAGATTATAATTTTGATTGGAGCGTCGTTTGGGAAAACTATGACGTATTCATAGAAGGTGCGTTACTAACTTTAGAAATCTCAGCAATTTCCCTGTTGCTTAGCTTACCGCTTGGGATTATCTTCGGTTTTGGACGTATCGCTAAAAATGGTTTCATTCGTTTTATCGCAGGTGCATACGTAGAAATCATGCGTGGTGTCCCACTATTAGTTCTATTAATGTGGATTTACTTCGGTCTAGGTGGCCTTTTAGGATTAAGTTCTTATTGGGGTTCAATCATCAGTTTAGCATTATTTGAAGGTGCTTTCTTAGCCGAAATTTTCCGTTCAGGTGTACAAGCTGTACCAAAAGGTCAAATGGAGGCTGCACGTTCAGCAGGAATGTCGAGTTATCAAGCGATGCGCTACATAATCTTGCCGCAAGCCATTCGTCGTATTTTACCACCAACAGCATCACAATTTATTATGCTAATCAAAGATTCATCATTAGTATCAATCATTGCGGGTGTTGATTTAACACTAAAAGCAAAAAACCTTGTATCGAGTTCATTCAAAGCACTCGAAATTTGGACAGCTGTCGCAGTTATTTATTTCATCATGACATTCACATTGTCGCTAATTATTCGCTACTTTGAAAAACGCATGATGAAAAACGAGCAATAGAGGAGGACTTTCAAATGATTTCAATCAAAAATGTTAATAAAAGCTTCGGAGAACATCATGTCCTTACCGATATTGATCTCGAAGTACCCAAATCAAATGTCATTGCCCTAATTGGTCCATCAGGTGCAGGTAAATCCACACTGATTCGTACAATTAATGCATTAGAAGGCATAGACACAGGCGAAATCATCGTCAATGGCACATCTATTCATGCCAAATCTACAAATATTAATAAAGCACGTACAAATATCGGTTTCGTATTCCAAAGTTTTAATCTCTATCCATTCCTAAGTGTGTTAGACAATGTGACAATCTCACCAATCAAAGTGAAAAAACAATCGAAGGAAGCAGCTGAAAAACGCGCCATCGAATTATTAACTTCACTCGGTTTAGGAGATAAAGTCCATGCCTTTCCGAACCGTCTGTCAGGCGGACAACAGCAACGTGTAGCCATCGCACGTGCCTTAGCAATGGACCCAGAAGTAATGCTATTTGACGAACCGACATCTGCACTAGATCCTGAAATGGTCAAAGAAGTATTAGACGCCATTCGTCGCCTAGCACACGATGGCATGACAATGGTCGTAGTAACACACGAAATGGGCTTTGCCAAAGAAATCTGTGACAACATCGTATTTATGGCAGAAGGAAAAATCGTCGAAGTCGCACCACCAAGCGAATTTTTCTCTAACCCAAAAACACAACGCGCGCAAGACTTCCTAAAAGCCGTATTAAACCACTAAAAGAAAAAAACGCTCGTTACACACGCAGTGCAGTGCTGTCAGCTGGACTCCGATTGGATAAGCCAGCGACAGAATGTCGTGATTTAGGCTTATCTACATTAGTGAATGATGTTTTAAAAGTAAAAGTTCCACCACTTTTCGCAGAGGGCTTGAAGTGATACCAAGTGTGTAGCGTTTTTTTCTAGCCAACGAAACCCACTCGTTCATTCGAAAGGTAGAAATCGTATAAATGCGATTTCTACCTTTTTTTATGAAAAGAAAGAAATAGTTTTAACTCTTTTTCAATTTACGGTTAATCATTTATTAAGCTATATGGTACCTAAAAGCAAGAAATCGATAGAAGAATTTTGAAAAACAGACAAAAATAATAATAATTTGATATTTACAATAAAGAAACGTTGTATATAATGAATATAGTTGATACGATAATGTTATTGAAAAAGAGGAGAAAAACAAAAAAATGAAAAAATTCACCAAGATTATTCTTGGATGTATGATTGCTTTCGCTAGTTATATGTTTTTTACAGCACAGGCCGAAGCAGTTAATAAAAATAACTTTATATCCAAAGTGCATCCGATTACGAACAACATGAATTCTATTTTAGTAGACACAACATCAAAATATTATGATATTGATTCACTGACTGTTAAAGTGGGGACAAAAACATATACCTTTGATTATTTTGATTTATGGATAACTTCGAATGAGAAGAAGCAGGAAATTGAGTTCAACCAAAAATTCACAGCTGGTCAAACAGTGAAGATTTATGCGAATTATACAACTTATGATGATGACTACAATGATATCCAGAACACAGTATTAATTGATACGTTAAAAGTAAGTGATAAAACACCACCGAAAACAACAATCAGCAATGTAACTGTACGTACAACAAGTGCGACTGTAACAACTGAAAGTGGTGCGAAGTTAGCAGCAACCTATAATGGAAAGAAAGTTTCTTTGAAAAAGAAATCAGCAACGAAATATACGATTGCATTACCAAAACCAATCAAAGGTAAAAAATTGATTGTAAAAGCAACGGATAAAGTAGGAAATTCGAAAGCGTATACAAAAACAACTACTGTACCAAGTACGATAAAAATGACTGGTAGTAATACCCTTGTTAGTAAAAAGAAATTAACGGGTAAAGTTTCAGGAGCTAAAGCAACAGATTATGTGTATTTCAAAGCCAACTCAAAAACCTATAAAAGCAAGATAAAAAGTGGAAAGTACACAATTAATTTCCCAGCAAATTTATCGACACCTCGTGCAGTCACAATGTATGTGAAAGATAAATACAACAACACATTAACTAAAAAATCAGTACGCATTTATAAATACGCAAATTTCAAAATCGGTATGACGACTTCACAAGCAGCAAATACGGTTTATGGTAAGTCGAGTGATATTGATCGTAGTGTCTATTCAAGCTTTACTTCAGAGTATTGGATGTACTATACGGGAAATAAAACGATGATGATTTCCTTTTATAATGGGAAAATAGACGCCATTTCAAAATGGTAACCATAGAAACCTTATTTGAAGAATGGGAATATTCTTTTAATAAGGTTTCTTATTTTTACCAAAAATGCCGAATTTACTACACTGTAATTTTAATAAAAAAGGCGTATAATTGTATACTAAAAGTCATTAGTTGAAAGAAGGACAGAAATTATGTCATTAGAAATGAACCCACGAATTACGGACCTGAAAATCTCAGGTATTCGTACATTTGCTAATAAATTAGTAAATTATCCAGATGCATTAAATTTAACAATTGGTCAACCCGATTTCCCAGCGCCAGATAAAGTGAAATTAGCTGCAATTAAAGCAATCGCAGAAGATAAAGCAGGCTATTCAAGTAATGCTGGTTTGTTAGAATTACGTCAAGCAGCTGCTGATTTTTTCAGAGATAAATATGATTGTCATTATAATCCAGAAACAGAAATCATGATTACGAATGGAGCAAGTCAAGCATTAGACGCCGTTTTACGCACGATTCTACTACCTGGTGATGAATTCATCATCCCAGCACCTATGTATGCAGGATATGTTCCTGTTATCCAAAGTGTTGGTGCGAAGGCTGTTTATTTAGATACAACAGATACACACTTCCAGCCATCAGTAGAGCGCTTAAAAGAGCTGCTAACGCCTAATACAAAGGCTATTATGTTTAACTATCCAACAAATCCAACAGGCGCAGTTATTGCTCATGAAGTAATGGATGAAATTGTCGAGTTTTTAAAAGACAAAGACATTTATATTATTTCAGATGAAATTTATAGTGAAAATTCATTTGGTCATGAGCATAAATCATTTGGTTCATATCCAGAAATTAAAGATCGCCTATTTTTAATTCACGGGCTATCTAAATCACACGCAATGACAGGCTATCGCATTGGTTTCTTGATGGGGGACGCACGCTTAATCGCACAAACTGTAAAAGTATCTGCTTTTAATATTTTATGTGCATCTGTACCGAGCCAATATGCTGCAATCGCTGCATTGACTGAATGTCGCGACACACCAGATGTAATGAATGCTTCTTATATGAAGCGTAGAGACTATGTTTATGGACGCCTAGTAGATATGGGAATTGATGTACAAAAACCAGAAGGTGCATTTTACATTTTCCCATCTATTAAAAAATTCGGTATGACTTCAGAAGAATTTGCAACACGCTTAATGGCTGAAGGTGGAGTAGGGGTTGTACCTGGCTCTGCATTTTCAGAAGTAGGCGAGGGCTATTTACGTATTACGTACGCTTATGCAATGGAAACACTTGTATTAGCGATGGACCGATTAGAAGGATTCGTAAAATCACTTTGATATAGACTAACTCTAGAGAATAAGTTCTCCTAATAGGCTAGTATTCCTTATGAGCTCAAATCCTTGAAAAAGATTAAGAGCTCAAAATAAGGGTAGTAAATAACTATAAATAAGTTCAGATAAAAAAAGCTATTATAGCTTTTTTTTATCATACTCAATTGGCATATTTTTGTTTTTTTGTTATTTAAAAGGATATTGAATTCATTTCTTAGAAGGAGTGTTTTGTATGATTTATGCAGGTATATTAGCAGGAGGTAAAGGAACAAGAATGGGGAATGTCCCCATGCCCAAACAATTTCTCTCGCTACAAGACAAACCAATTATCATTCATACAATTGAAAAATTCATTTTGAACAACCGCATCGAAAAAATACTCATTGCAGTCCCAAAGGATTGGGTACAGCATATGAAAGATTTACTCCAAAAGTACGAACTTGCCATGTCTAAGATTTTCGTCGTTCCAGGCGGCACCGATCGCAACGACACAATTATGCAAATAATTGATACGATTGATAGCGAATTCGGCGTCACAGATGAAGATATCTTAATCACACATGATGCAGTACGCCCATTTTTAACTCACCGCATAATTGAACAAAATATTGAACAAGGCTTACAGCATGATGCTGTAGACACTGTAATCGATGCAATCGATACGATTGTTGTGTCGGAAGATGGTATCTATATAGCAGATATCCCTCGTCGCAACCACATGTATCAAGGACAAACACCTCAGACATTTAATATCTCCAAACTCCGCACACTCTATAATGATTTAAGTGAAGAAGAAAGAAATATTTTAACAGATGCCGCTAAAATATTTGTAATGAAAGGGAAAAAAGTTGCACTAGTAAATGGCGAGCTTTTTAATATCAAAGTCACAACCCCTTATGATTTGAATGTTGCAAATTCAATATTGAAGGGAAGTATCGACAAATGATTAACCAAGTATATCGACTTGTATCTGCGAGACAGTTCGAATTAAGTTATAAAGAACGCTCGCTATCAGGGGAAGAAGTGGTTGTACGCCCAACGCATTTATCCATTTGCATTGCAGATCAACGCTACTATACGGGAAAAAGAGGCGAAAAGGCGATGCGTCAAAAATTACCGATGGCCTTGATTCATGAAGGAATTGGTGAGGTAGCCTTTGACCCGAAAAATATTCTATCAGTTGGAACAAAAGTCGTGATGGTGCCCAATTTGCCGACAGAAGAGGATGAATATGTGGCCGAAAACTATCGTGTGACAAGTAAATTCCGTTCAAGTGGCTATGATGGATTCATGCAAGACTATGTTTTTTTACAGCATGATCGCCTAATCGTTCTACCAGACTGGTTGGATCCAAAGGTTGGCGCTTTTACTGAATTAGTCACTGTGGCAGCACATGCTATTAAGCGCTTTGAGGATAAGGCGGTTAAACGCAGAGGTAGCTTTGGGGTTTGGGGAGATGGCAATTTAGGCTATATTACATGCCTCCTTTTAAAATTCCTATACCCAGAATGTAAGGTGACGATTTTCGGGAAAACACAGTATAAATTAGATCAGTTTTCCTTCGTTGATGAGGCGATTTTTATTAATGACATTCCACAAGATTATGAAATTGATCATGGCATTGAATGTGCAGGAGGAAAAGGAAGCCAGTACGCAATTAATCAGATGATTGACATCATCAAACCAGAGGGCACAATGAGCATTTTAGGGGTGAGTGAATTTCCTGTAGAAATCAATACACGTATGGTATTAGAAAAGGGCTTAACAATTATAGGAAGCAGTCGCAGCGGTGCAGCTGACTTTCAAAGAACCATCGATTTGTATACTAAATTTCCTGAAATCCCACGTTATTTAGCGCGATTAGTAGGAAATGTGACAGAAATTGAATGTGTACATGACATTACAGAAGCCTTTGAAGAAGATTTATCAAAAGCTTGGGGTAAGAGTGTCATGGTTTGGAAAATATAATATGGAAATCAAATGGCCCATCTTACGTGTAGTGAAATTAGCAGTCACCCTCAGTTATAAAGCAATGACACTATTCTCCCCGGTGAAAGAGAAGAAAATTGTCATCTTTAATTATCGCCAGCAAGAGCTCGAAGGAAATTTAAAATTATTGGTGGAGGAAATCTCTCACCAAGTTCCAGAAGTCAGTATGTATATTGATCGAACAGCGAAAAAAATTAGTTTCAAATTACTCAAAAATCTATGGCTTATGAGAAATGCTTCAAAAGTAATTGTTGATGACTATTTCTTACCCGGTTATATGATTAAACCGAGAAAAGAAACGGAAATTATTCAAATATGGCATGCAACAGGCGCCTTTAAAAAATTCGGCCTGAGTACAAAAAATACACTGTTCGGTCCGTCAGATAAATACTTAGCCATTATTCCTGTCCATAGCCATTATAATAAAGTCTATGTCTCTACAGAGGTATCGTCGAAATTCTTTGCTGAAGCCTTTGGTATGGAGCAGTCGCAGCTAACGGTTCTTGGAATTCCAAGAGTAGAGCCACTTATCGAACGAAAATTACAGCAGCCCATCCCATTCACAACACAGCAAGAAGAGATGGTAAAAGTTTTGATAGCACCTACTTATCGAGCGAAAACGCCGAAGAGCGAATCTGAATTAGATTGGGTAAATGAAATAACGGCAATTTTGCCACAGCTACCACCAACTATTTTATTAATTGTTGTGTTACATCCTTATGAAGATGCATCGCGTTGGGCACCAGTACTAGGGGATGAGCAGCAGCTAATAATTGATACTGAAAATAGCAGCAATGTCTGGATGGCAGAGGCTGACTGTTTTCTTACGGATTATTCTTCTGCCCTATTTGAATTCGCATTATTTGAACGCCCACTAGCAAATTATGTACCTGATTTGCAACAGTATATGGAAAATAGAGGCTTATATCGTCCATTACAGGACATTACAGATGGCGATATCCTCTATGAACGCCAACAGCTAGTAACATGGATAAAAGAGCGTCAACCAAATGAATACAAGCATACGAAACGAATGGTCGAAGAAAATATAGGACAAACAAAACACATCACAAAAAATATCGTGCAACATATGTTTATGTCTAAGTGAGGGGATTTGCATGGCTAAAAAAATAACATTGAAACAAAAAATAGATAAGAAATTTAAAAATGAAGTATTTCGCTCCCTTTATAAACTATTTACCATCCTTCCGATTCAAAAAAATAAAATCGCTATTTTATCAGATAGTAAAAAAACGTTAAGTGATAATTTTAAATTTGTTTATGATGAATTACAAAAACGTGCGGACTATCAATATTATTTTCTATTAAAAGAATCGGTTAATCGTCGTAAACGATATATTGAAATAATTCAATTGGCTTATAATATGGCTCGTGCTAAAGTCATAATGGTAGATGATTTTTATCCAATGGTATATCCTTTAAAAATTAGAAAAAATGCAGAGTTAATCCAAATATGGCATGCTGTCGGTGCATTCAAAAAGTTTGGCTTTAGTCGCCTAGGAAAACCAGGTGGCCCAAAACCAGATTCATTAGCACATCGCAATTACACGAAGGTAATTGTGAGTTCAGAATATGTTGCACCGTTTTATGCAGAAGGCTTTGGAATTGATCAATCGCATGTGTTTGCTACAGGTGTTCCAAGAACGGATGTTTTTTTCGATGAATCTTATAAGGAGCAAAAACGTCAGGAAGTCTATACATGTTACCCCTTGTTAGAAGGAAAAAAAGTAGTTCTGTATGCGCCAACCTTCAGAGGAAATGGACAATCAAGTGCAAAATTTCCACAACGGAGATTAGATTTGGAACAAATTTATGAAAACTTACGAGAAGATGAAATGTTTTTAATTAAAATGCATCCATTTGTTAAAAAGAAATTTAAAATTCCAGCACAATACAGTGATAAAATAATGAATGTTACGTCCTATCCGAGCGTGAATAATTTATTGTTTGTCACAGATGTATTGATTACAGACTACTCTTCAGTCTGTTTCGAATTTGCTTTGCTGAACAAACCAATGATTTTTTATTGCTTTGATTTACAAGAATATATTTTTTCGCGTGACTTCTATATTCCTTATGAGGAATTTACACCGGGAACAATTGTGGAAACCTCTGAACAGTTGATTGATGAATTTAGGGACAAATTAGAAAATCCGCAAGTGGATTATTCAGCCTTTACGGATAAATTTTTTGATAAGCTTGATGGTCAATCGACACAACGTGTAGCTGATTTGGTCGTTTCTTGCATGAGTAAGGAAAAGTAAGGAGAGTTTAAAATGACGAAACGCACGATTTTTATGTTAGTAAATAATATTGATGTCAATAAGGGAGGCATTAATAGTGTTGTTTTCTCGCGTACGCATCTATTTAATAATGAAAAATATACGAGTAATATTTTGACGTTAGATGATAAAACCAACTATCCGGAAATTGAGGAGCAGTTAAAGGAAGATGGGCGTTTAGAGAAAAGTTCACGCATTATTAATGTCTATGAATATTATCGCAATAAGTTTATGCAGGATGGTCGAGTTAATGAAGAAATGCGCAAACACTATGAGAAAAATATGCAGCGTGAAGAAGAAGGATATCACTATCAGTTAGAAGGCAATGTCGCTCGATATTTTGAAAATGGACGTTATGTAAAATATAAACGTTGGGACAACGATGGCAAATTATTTGTTGTTGATTATTTTTCATCGATTCGCGTACGCAGCTCGCGTGAAGAATATCATCCAGATGGATATTTAGTGAAAAAATTAACGTATCATCCGACCAATAATAAAGTGACGCAAATTCATTATTATACAAAAGAAGGTTTTTGCTACTTGTCTACTTGGTACAACCATCAAACGGAGAAAGTGCAACGCGTCGTGTTATTCAGTCCGGATAAACAAAATGCGAAGATGTTTCTTAATAATGTTGAATTCCACTGCTATTTCTTAGAGGAATTATGTAGAACACAGGAACTCTCACCGATTATTATTTGTGATGGACCAGGATCTAGCGTGAAATTACAAAAAATAGATAGGAATCTAGCGATTCGTATTTATATTTTACATACGAACCATTTAGTAGCTCCCTATCAAATTGGTGGAGAAGTGAAGAAAGGCATTGCACAGGTACTCAAGAATGAGGATGAGTTCGCACCAATTGTCGTGCTGACAAATCATCAGAAAATTGATATTGAGACACAGTTTTCTGATCGAAAGTGGAATTTACATGTTATTTCACATGCCGTAGAACCACAAAGTGAATCCGTTAAAAAACAAGATAATTTAGTCGTCTATGTAGGACGTTTAAGTCAAGAGAAGCGTGTGTCTGCACTAATTGAAGCCTTCAAAAAAGTAAATGAAGAATTACCAGATGCGCGACTTGATATTTATGGTGATGGCCCAGAAAAAGCAGAACTTCAAAAATTAGTGAAAACCTTAAAATTAACTAAAGCTGTGAAATTCAAGGGCTATACAACAGATGCGCGCAGTAAATTGGCAGAAGCACTCTTTAGCGTCAATACATCGGTTAATGAAGGACAGGGCTTAGTCATGCTCGAAGGGATGGCAGAGCGTACTCCGACATTGGCTTTCAATATCAATTATATTGTGCGAGAAATCGCAAGTCAGGAAGCCGGTAAAACGGTTGAAAATGGCAATGTTGAGGCAATGGCAGAGGCAATGATTGATTGGCTATATAAACCTGAAGAAGTGAAAAAATTAGGAGATAAAGCTTTAGATATCATTCGTAAAAACTATTCTGTAGCCAATTATTATAGACAATGGGATCAATTATTCGATGAGGAAATTCGTCGTCAGCAGAATTTAAAAGATTAAAAAGTAGGTAGCATGAAGGAAAGCTTCTAATCCCATCATGCTACTTTTCTTTTTTATGCGAATCGGGAGAAAAATACCTCGTCTATATAAGTACATCTTATAAGAGCAACGCATAGATGGGCTGTACTTATTTGTGGGAAATTTTAGAAAAAAAGCATCTACTTCATCTTTTATAAGAAGGAGTAGATGCTTTTTATATTATTTTGATTGAGCATTTAAGTCTTTTTTGATTTTTGTTGTAGAGATACCATCTGTACGAGGTAAATAGACCACTTCACAATAGTCAGATAGGAAATCAAATTTGCCTTCCCAATCATGTCCCATAACGAATGTATCGACATTGTATTTTTGAACATCTTGCACTTTTTGTTCCCAATTGTCTTCAGGAATTACTTTATCAACGTATTTTACGGCTTCTAAAATCGTTTTACGATCTTCGTAGCTGTAGTAAGCTTTCTTACCTTTTAATGCGTTGAATTCATCTGAAGAAATCGCAACGATTAGATAATCGCCCATTTCTTTTGCACGGCGTAAAATATTAATATGTCCAATATGGAGTAAGTCAAAAGTTCCATAAGTAATGATCGTTTTCATAAAGTTCCTCCAAAATAGTATTTGTTTACTGAAAGTAAACGATTAGTTGCCAATTAGGTAATCTGCTAGCGTGCTAGAAGAGTGCCCCTTTGAAAAAGTATTCCATTGCTTTGAATAATCTTCAAGTAATCTTGAATCAAACGCTACATGTAAAATCGCATGTATTAGTTCATCGTCACTTTCAACAACAGGTCCCGGAACAAGCTCTTTATAATCGGACCAAAAACCGCGGCTCATACGATATTGTTCAATGTCGTATGGATAGAAAATCTGTGGTTTCTCAAAAAAAGCAAATTCAAATGGTATAGATGAGTAGTCGCTAATTAAATAATCAGTGACGGTTAGTAGCTCATCAATTGCATGACTATTATCTAATACTAGAATACGCTCATGATGTATATTTTTCAATGAGTGTGCGACAGCCGGATGTAATTTGATGAGTAAAATATATGCTTCACCGAGTTCATTGATGATTCGATTAAAATTAATCGGAATCGATTGATTTTGTAGCTCCAAATCACGGAATGTCGGCGCATATAAAACAACCTTTTTACCAGCTATTTCAGGATGCTGTTCGGTAATGTTTTTTTTCGTTTCGGCAATGCGTTCCTCGTCAAAATAAAAATCGGTACGAGGAATACCCGTACGTAGAAAGGCATTCGGCGCCTTATGAAAGGCTAGACGGAAGATTTTACTCATTTGTTCAGAGCCTACGACGATTTTGTCCATGCGCGCATAGACATTTCGGAAACGTTGAACAGCTGCAGGGGAACGATAAGAGATGCTCGGATCTGAAAGAGCAAACTTTTTAATCGCACCAGCGGCATGCCATAATTGAATACATTCTATTCTAGCAGGTAAAACACTTAGAATAGGGAAGTAATTATCAACAAGTAGCGTTTTACTAGTCGCAAGATGATACATTCCTTTTATGTATTTAAAGCCATTTTTCACTTCAAATGGTACTTGTTCCAAAAGCGTATGCTGTGAAAAATCTGTCCGACATTTGTTCGTGGTTAAGACAACGATATTTGTATAGCCTTTATTGTTTAATGCTTGGATCGTATAGCTGGCATTATCGCCAAAATCACAAAGAAATGTAATTTTATCGCGGGTTGGGAAAATTGAAAATAACCCGAAAAATAATTTGTTTATTAATAGAAATAGTTTAATCAACCATTCTTTTCGCATGTATTCACCTAAATTATTATTTTTTTTTAAAGCATGAAGCAGTCTAATTTATCATATTATATCATATTCTTAAAACTACTATTTTTTCAGCGAATTCAACTACAAGTTTAGTGACCAGTTACCTCCTTACCATTTTACCTAAATAGACTGAAAAAGTCCTCCAGAAGCATAAATTTGTTATAACATTTCCCAAAAATCCATGTAATTGACTATCCAAACTGATAAGATAAGACTATAATATTGGAAAGTTAATTTGTTCATTTATTTAGGAGCGTGAAAATGGAATGGGTGTCAAAAAGGTATTAGTGAAGATTCTTAGAAAGGCATATCGAGTAATTTCTAAAATGCCACGTAAGGAAAATGTCGTGGTTTTTGAAAGTTTTCATGGAAAGCGATACAGTGATAGTCCGCGAGCTATTTACGAGTATATGAAAAAAAATAATCCAGAATTTAAATTAATCTGGTCGGTTGATAAAAATAGCACAAAATTATTTGATGAACTACAAGTACCTTATATGAAGCGTTTTTCATTAAAATGGTTATTTTTATTTCCACGCGCACAGTATTGGGTAAATAACGTACGATTAGCAACTTGGATGAAACGCCCGGAACATACAACATATTTACAGACTTGGCATGGTACACCACTGAAAAAATTAGGTGTGGATATTGAAGAAGTTCATATACCAGGTACGAAAACGGATAAATACCGTAAAAACATTATAGCAGAATCAAAAAACTGGAGTTATTTAGTAGGGCCGAATGCATATTCAACAGAAATTTTAGCCCGTGCATTTGCTTTTAATGGACCAGTCATTGAGTCAGGTTATCCGAGAAATGATGTACTGACGAACCATACGCCTCAACAAGCTGAAAAAATTCGCCAGTCATTAAATATTCCAAAAGATAAAAAAGTGATTCTTTATGCTCCAACATGGAGAGATGATCAATTTTTCAAAAAAGGGAAGTATCGCTTTGAGTTTCAATTTGATTTAAACAAAATGAAGCAACAGTACGGTGATGACTTTGTATTGGTTGTTCGTATGCATTATTTAGTAGCAGAGAATTTTGATTTTGCTGCATATGATGGTTTCATCATTGATGCATCAAATTATTATGATATAGCAGATCTTTATTTAATTAGTGATGTTTTGATTACGGATTATTCATCTGTATTTTTCGATTACGCGAGCTTAAATCGTCCAATTATCTTCTATATGTATGATTTAGATGATTACCGTGACCGATTACGCGGCTTCTATTTTGATATTGAATCCGAAGCACCAGGCAAAATCGTCAAAACAGAGGATGACCTTTTCGTAGAATTAACACGAGCTACGACAGAAGGGCATGTAGATGAAGCACAATTCAAACGCTTCGCCGAGCGCTTCTGCTCTTGGGAAGATGGACATGCGACAGAACGCGTCGTCAATCGTGTCTTTTATAATCAAAAATAATGCGAAAATAATGAGCACCCACAACCAGTCTTTTGAAAAAAAAGAAGGGTTGTGAGGTGCTTTTTTTCATAAAAAAGGGAAACTGTAAAATAGCAGGTGTATATTCGGAAGACGCTCGCTGACACTTGGCAGTGAAACCATAGGAAAGGCGAAAAAACCGCGGACACCACACGGCAAAAAAAATACGAATTTCATAGGCTATGGTATAATATTGGATATGTTTCTATGGTAAAATAGGTTGATTTGAAACCATTCATTTACGCACTTCGTCATCACGATATAACCCGCTCTGCATCTAAGAGAAAAACAAGCTAAATTGCTTCGTTCGGACGGATGACATGTATTTATTTAGGGGAGGGTTCACCCCCGTTCGCTTGGTCTACTTAGCCAGCTAATTATTAGTGGCTACAACCCAAGAAGCTCATCATAAAATCGGTGAGAGGTTCACATAAATGGAATAGAGGAAAAATAGATATGAAAGCACTCTTAAATATTGTGAAGGAGCAAGTCAATTCCTTCTATCTGATCCAGAGACTCGCAAAATTCCAACTGAGAATTGACAATCAGGGCAATTATTTGGGTTTCCTTTGGGAAATTTTGAATCCAGCCATCCAAATGGCCATGTACTGGTTCATCTTTGGTTATATTATGCGACGCAATCAAGAAGTAGATGGTATCCCTTATGTTTACTGGATGCTCGCAGGTATCTCATTCTGGTTCTTCATTAACAAAGCCATTCTACAAGGCTCAAAATCAATCTATCAAAAATATTCAATGGTCGCCAAGATGAATTTCCCATTATCCGCGATACCTAGTTATATTATTATGGGAAAATATTATGGACATTTAATCTTATTAGCCGTCCTACTTGTGATTTTCTGGTTCGGAGGATTTTACCCGAGCTGGCACTACTTTGAATTAATCATCTTTGTGCTATGGTCGTATGTTTTAGCATTCGCCATCACATTACTAACATCGACATTAACCGTAGTTATTCGTGATCTACAAATGATTATTCAATCTGTTTTACAAGGGATGTTCTTCATCTCGCCAATCCTATGGGATCGCTCAGGTTCAATGCCGGATTGGTTACAAAATATTTTATTACTAAACCCATTCTACTTTTTAGCAAATGGCTACCGTGCCGGTCTATTAACTCATGAATGGTACATCATTAATCATTGGGAATTAGCGCTATATAATTTTGCACTCATTTTTGTCTTATTATATATTGGCGCAAAAGCACATTATAAGTTTAGAGATCGTTTCTCAGACTTTGTCTAAAGCAATGGAGGATACTGCAAATGGCGGAATCAGTCGTTTTAAAAAATGTAACAAAACAATATCGTATGTATGAGTCAAAAGGGCAACAGCTAGCGGATTTAATTTTCGGCGGTAAACGAGTAGCACCTTTCAACGCGATTGAAAATATTTCATTTTCTGTAGAACAAGGCGATGTCGTTGGACTAGTCGGCATCAATGGTTCAGGAAAATCGACACTTTCAAATATTATCGGCGGCTTAATCCCAGCCACATCTGGGGAAGTCGAGGTAAAAGGGGATGTCAATGTAATCGCCATTAAATCCGGATTGAATGGGAACTTAACGGGTGCTGAAAATATCGAATTTAAATGCTTACTAATGGGCTATTCAAAGGAAAAAATTGCGCGCGTAATGCCGGAAATCATTGAATTTTCTGAGTTAGGTGATTTTATCTATCAGCCAGTTAAACAGTACTCAAGCGGGATGAAATCAAAGCTAGGCTTTGCGATTAGCGTAACGGCCAACCCAGACGTCTTAATCATTGATGAAGCATTATCTGTAGGAGATCAAACATTTACAGACAAATCTTTAGCGAAGATGATGGAATACAAGGCACAGGGCAAAACAATTTTCTTCGTTAGTCACAACCTAGCACAGGTGCGTAATTTTTGTACGAAAATTGCATGGATTGAAGGCGGACGACTACGCGAGTTCGGGCCTACTAATGTAGTGATGCGTAATTATTCGGCATTTTTAAAAGACTACAATAAATTAACACCTAAAAAGCAAAAACAATTTCGCGATGAGTTGGCCCAACAAAGAAAACAGAAAAAAAAGTAGGAGAGTGAAGCTTTGTGAGAAAAACGCTATTTATAGTCGGTTCGGATATGAATACACAACCAAACAGTGTAAACAAAGTAATGCTATGTCGCTCGAGACTTTTATCAAATCCGCAATATAAACCCGTTCTTTTAACGATTAATTTCAATAAAAATTACGAGGAAATTGAAAAAGAGCTTCGTGCAACAGGGCAATTACATCCTGATGTTGACATGTTGAATCTATATGATTACTACCGTGATAAATTCTCATCGAAGGAAATTTCACAAAAATCAAAGGACCTCTATGCTAAAAATCGCTCGAAATTTGAAGAGGAATTATGGGTAGAAGATGGTGGAGATTATGCCCGTTATTTTGAAAACGGACATTATGTGAAATTCAAACGCTGGGACAAGGATGGTTATTTAACATTTATCGATCATTTTGATGAAAATCGTGTGCGTATCAGTCGCGAGGAATTTCATCCAAAAGGCTATCTTGCGCGTGAGACATTATTCCACCCGAAAAATAATAAGAAAAACCAGGAAAATTATTTTACACCGGATGGCTTCTGTTATTTAACGGTATGGTTTAACTTTGAAACAGGGACACAGCAGCGTGTTTTTCTATTTGATCCGGAATTTCCAAAAGCGATGGATTTTAAAAATCGTGTCGAATTACAAAGCTTTTGGATTGAAGAGCTTTGCAATTTAGAAGCAGTGAAGCCAATTGTCATTGCGGAGGGCATCCCGATGGCGGAACGTGTAGCACCATTATCTGATGAGCTCGCATATAAAGTATTTATGTGGCACTCCAATCATTTATTAGCGCCATTTACACAGGGCAGTGGTTTCTTGAAAGCAGCGGCAGCCGCATTAGAAGTCATTCCAAAAGGCTATGCAACAGTCGTCCAAACGGAGGCACAGAAGCTTGATTTACATAGTGATAGTGGCAACCGTGGCAATATTATGGTCGTTCCTAATCCGGTCGAATCCATTCATCCAACTGTGGCACGTGAAGAAAATCTATTCACGGTCATGACGCGTTTAGCCGCTTACAAGCAAATAGACCATGCGATTCAAGCAATGGCTATCGTGTGCAAAGACTTCCCAGAAGCCCGTTTAGAGATTTATGGCGAGGGTGGGGAACGTAAAAAACTACAAGAATTAATTGTTTCTTTAAAATTAGAGAACAATATTCAACTGATGGGGTATCATACAGCGATTGATACGGTGTATAGTCGTTCATTAGCGACAATTGTGACAGCGAGATCATTAGGTACAAGTATGGCGATGCAAGAGGCAGCAATCAACGGCACGCCAACGATAGCCTATACAATTAATTATGGTCCAGCACAATATATCACACATAATGAAAATGGCTTATTAGTGGAAGCTGATAAAATCAAACAACTCGCAGGTGCGATGATTTATGCACTGGAGCATCCGGAGCGTATGCATGAATTTGGGGAAGCAGCGAAGCAGCAAGCGCAGCAACTCTTTACAGAACGTCAATTTATCGAGGGCTGGATGGATGTACTGGATTTTGCAGTACACCATAGTCCAAAAATAAATATGATTTAATGAGTAGAATCGAAATCAAATGAACGTCCAAATTGCAGGGAACGCATGCAATTTGGACGTTTTTTTTCATGAATTAGTCGGCTGTCAAAATCGTTGATAAAAGAAGTGATGGTTTCGTAGGCACTTGCAATTGTATGAATTAACCTTGTTTCATCTGTCCGATATTAGCGATTGTTCCGCCATCTACGCGTAAGTCGATTCCAGTAATATAAGAGGCAGCGTCACTTAATAGGAATTCAATCGCTGTCGCAATTTCAGAAGCTTCACCCTCACGTTGAAGTGGCGTAATGTCGAGCATTTTTTGCATTTCCGCTTGCTGAGCCGCTTCTTGACGACCCATTGGTGTATTAATTGTACCCGGAGAAAGGGAATTAAGACGCGCGCCTTTTTGTCCCCAAGTCCACGCTTGATCTTCAACAATTAGTTGGACACCTAATTTTGATAGAGAATAAGCTGCACCCGGATTGCCCTGTGCAAAGTTCTCCATCGCGTCAATCGTGTTGTCCGCTAATGGATTTTTCAGTACATCTATATAAGGTCCCTGGCGAGGAGCCATATAACCACTCATAGAAGACACGCAAACAACCGCTGTTTTTTCGGTCGCAAGAGGTAGGAAGGCATCAAGGACAAGCCCCGTACCGACTAAATTCACCTCGGTAATACGTTTTGAGTCCGCCATGGTTGGTGAAAGACCTGCTGTATGAACTAAGCCTTTTAATGTACCAAGCTCCGCTGTTTTAGCAGCAAGGCTCGCTAGATTTTCCTTTGAAGTAATATCCACTGTTTGATAATGTATATCCGAAAGACCTTTTGCTTCAAGCTCTTCCTTTGTTTGAATTAGACGTTCTTCCGACACGTCAGCTAAAAGCACTGTACCGTATTTTCCAACAAGCTCCGCAGTTGCTTTGCCCATACCACCCGAACCACCTGTAATTACATAAACAAATTTTGACATCTAAAAAACCTCCTTTTATCTGTATATACCCATTGTAAGCGATTTCATTTTAGGGGATGCTAGACAGATGACAAGGAAATGTCTAAGGAGTGACACATTTGCCAACTTCAAAGGAACGTATGATGGAAGCCATACTTCAATTACTTCATAGCAAGCCCCTGCAAACGATGCCCGTAAAAGAAATCGCCCAGCAGGCAGGCGTTTCACGCGCCACTTTTTATATTCATTTTCCAGATAAGCAAACGCTAATGATGGAGGTAAGGCATCAGGTATATGAAGAATTTTTAGCCTGCTATAGAGGCACAAATGCCCAGCATGCACTCGACATTCCCTTTCGAATTTGTCGTCACATCATGCGCTACCGCTCCCTGTATCAAATGGTATTTGCCGATGCCCATGAGATGAAGCAGCTAGCTGAATTACTGACCACCTATTTTCAAAAAATCTTTCAGGATGAAGACTATGCGATTTTCGTCAGCTATGGCACAATGGGGTACTTAAGCCATTGGGTAAAAGGTGGATTTCTTGTCAGCCCTGTAGAAGCTGCAGAAAAACTGATGAAAATAGGTTATACAGATTGGAATCAAGCCATTCAAAAAACGAGTGAAATCGCTTTTGGCACAGCTACTCAATAAATAATAAGGAGGAATTGATTGTGAAAACAATGAGTTTCTCCTTTTTTTTATCGCTTCTGTTCATTAGTTCACTACTTAGACATAAAATCTAAAGCATCACTGAAAAACCTTTTGCTATTCCAGTGCTTACTATTATAGAATAGAGAAGTACTTTTTTTAAACTACTTTAATTTGAGTATTTTAAACGGAGTAATAAATTACCAGCAACTGGGAAGGAATAGGTATATGAAATTCAAGCAATTTATTAAGGGGCAAGGGGCAATTGCGTCCATCTTTATGGGGATTTTCTACGCAGTCTGCATGCTTGGCATATTTTTAGCAGGATACACAGCGATTCCGGGCAATGTAGATCGCATGCCAATCGCTATTATTAACGATGATAAAGGGGAATACGGTGAGCAAATTGCAAAAAGCTTACAGAAGGAGCTTCCTTTTAAAGATATAGAGACAAAAATTAGTAACAAAGAGGCACTGGAACAACTAGGTGACAATGAATTAGCATTAGTCATCCATATTCCAAAAACATTCTCTGCAGATATGATGGATAGTAAAATCTCATCAAGCATTGAATTTACGACAAATGAAGCAACAGCAACTGCAGCTTCATCATCAGTTGCACAAATTGCTACAACAATTAACGACCAATTAGCAGCAAAATTCTCCTCAGAAACAGCCATTGGTATGCTCGAATCACTGCAAATTCCAAAGGAACAAGCAACAGCGATGGCTGATACGATTCAAAATGGCTATCAAGGGAAAATGACTGTTTTAAATGATATTCCAACAGGTATGCATAATAATATGCTACCGATGTTCTTGACGATGGCGCTCTATGTCGGCGCAATGATTGCAGCGATGCAATTATCTGGTTCGCTGAAATTAAATCGCGGCAAAGCATCAAAAACTCGTTTATTCGTCTATATGCAAATTACAGCCATTATTATCGGGATTGTCGCTGGACTTGTCTCGACAATTATCGCCTTCAGTGTAGCGGATGTGAACAATGATTTATTCTTCCAAGTATGGGGCCAACAAGTATTAAATTACTGGGCTTGCTTCAACTTCACAGCAATTTGGGTATTACTAATCGGGGAAGCAGGTATGATTATCAATATTCCAATCTTACTTTTCCAAACGATTGCTAACGGTGCAACAATTTCACGCGATATGATGTATGCACCATTTGCATGGGGGAGCTATATCACGCCAATGTACTATTCCGTGCAAGCATATTTTGCCAATCTTTTCGGTAGCACAGCGACATGGCCATTCATTTTAGGCTTAGCCGCAGTAGGTGTCGGAGCGATGCTCATCAATATCCTAATTGTCGCATGCCTACACAAAAAACTACCTGTAGATGCACCAACACCAAAAGTAGTACCAGAAGCAAAAGAACAAGTAAAAGAATTCGCGCATCAGTAAATCGGCAATAAATTAGAAACACCACATGCTATAATAAATATATTATGATGTGAAGGAGCTGAACGAATGACGATTCAAATTTTCATTTTAAGTAGTTTAATGGAAGAGCGAAATTATCCATATAAGCTTAAGAAAAAAATAAACGATCTTCAGCTTCAAGATTTAACGAGTGCATTTACGGAAAGCAAGCTGTACTATCATTTTGAATCTCTACGTAAACAAGGGTTCATTGAGGTGCAAGAGGTGCTGCATGAAGAAAATAGACCAGATAAACAGGTATTTGCCATTACTGAAAAAGGGCGTAGCGCATTTCCTAAAAAAATCTATAAGCTATTAGAGAGTTCAGAGACGATTGGTGAAATGGTCATCGGTCTAGCGAATATCAAATATGTGGATCGTGAAAAAGTATGTACCATTCTTGAAAACAAGCTAGAGCATTTGCAGGAAAAGTGGCAGCTTTTGAACAATATCGATCAAGGGCAATTTAATGACCCTCAAACTCTACCTATCCGTGAATTCATGCAAGACTATGTAAATGATCGTCATCAGCATGCGATTACGTACTTAACACGTCTGATTCAAGAAATAAAGGACGGGAAAATTTAATAACGTTCTTCTAGGAAGATTCATGCCATACTGTTGTTTTATTCGCTGTAGCTCTATAAGCTACACGAATAGGACAGCAGTTTTTTTATTGTATTGAAAATATGAATTTTCAAGTACTCTTTTTGTATGTATGCGATTCGTATAGTAAAAATCTCTTGTAAAAAGACGTGATATCTATTAGATTGAGAAGAAGAGAAAGACTAGGAGTGTCTAAATACATGTTAAAAAGAGCAACAATAGGACTAGCATTTATTATTGTCTTACTAGGAAGTGGCGTAACCTATTTCCATGTGATAAGCAGTGATTATAAAGAAATGATTCGTTTTTCAGATTTCCTCATTCCGCAAAAATCCATATTGATTTCACGAGATGATAATCAACGCGTATTTAAAACGAGAGAAGTAACTGAAAAAGGATTGAAAATAAGCTATCAAAAAGCATTGAAGGAAGCTGGTTGGACCTATATTGAAACGGGTGAAAGTGGACAATTTATCTACTGTAAAAATGGCAAGTCTGTAGAAGTATATACAGGCAGAAGCAAGCTAACCTTGCGAGACTATCATCCGTATGAATAAATTTTCAGCTAGGCTGTAGAGCGTTTGTGAATTATTACAGATATATCAAATGTTCCTTATCATTGAAAAACACAGCATTTAGGTCGATTGAATGGGAGAGAACAGAAAGGGAGGTTTCCATGAAGAATAAATATCTTGTAGCTACTCTATGTACTTTATTTGTGATGTTGTTTGCCACGTCGATTAGTAGTCATGCGGCCACAGAAAATCAAGTTGGGCAAATCACAAAGTCTACAGCGAAAATTTACAAATCGGCTTCTAAAAAAGCGAAGGCGACTACTGTAAATACAGCTGATTTGCAGCGTACTTTCTATGTGAGAGAATCAAAGAAAGCAGACAACACAACATATTATCGACTATATAAGAGTACGACATCTATCGGTTGGGTAGATAAGAAAATGCTGAAGCTTTCTAAGCGAACAGTGCTTTCAAAAGAAAAGAAAACTATGTATGTGATGACTAGCGGCTATGCGTCGACTATGCCAGCGGGGACATCAGCCAATCGCTCATATGATTTGACGAAGTATCGTGCAAAATCGATTGCAGTTGAACGCCATGAAAAAGTGGGAACAACTGAGTGGTATAAAGGGAGAATTGCAGGGACGACAAAACTGCGTTGGGTGAAGGCAGATGCCTTAACGACTAACGGCTTTGTTAGCGTCGACTTACGTAAACCATCGAACGTCACAGCGAAAGATTTACAGGCTCTATTACTCGCTAAAGGAAAAACACCGACCAATGTGCTCTATCGTTTAGCGCCAGAATTTATTAAAGCGCAGGCGAGTACAGGTGTGAGTGCACAATTCATGTTTGCTCATGCGGCATTGGAAACTGGCTGGGGTAGCTCAACCATTGCACAATATAAGAATAATTTATTTGGCTATCAGGCATATGATACTTGTCCCATCACTTGTTCAAAATATTTCCCACATGGGGAAGCGGGCTTAAAATTATATGCGTCTAAAATCGTCAACAATTATTTAGTCACTTCAGGTGCGTATTATAATGGGAAAACGGTTTTAGATATGAATGTTCGCTATGCAACGGATCCAGCATGGGGACAAAAAATTGCGAATATCATGCAACAAATTAAACCATTTAAATCGAGCTACTATGCAAAAGTAAAAGCATCTACGAAAAAAGTTGTCGCTTCTACGGACTATGGTAGTGTGATTCCAGCAGGAAAAGCAACGCCCGCTGCATTTGTGAAAATGCCAACTGCTGTAAAAGGAACGGTATCGGCAAGCTCGGCAGTCATCTATTCGATTCCATATACGTATGCACCGCGTCTCGGTTCATATAAAAAAGGAAAGACGATGACCATTCAGGCATACCATACGGACGTCAAAGAGTTTACGAATAGCAGCAATGGAAAATCACGCTGGTATCGTATTGCCTATAACGGTACACAGGGCTGGGTGCGTAGTGATCAGGTGAAAACAACAAATCTCGCATTCACTTCAGTCGATTCGACTTTACGAAGTGGAGCAGGTACGAAGTATACGAAGGTCGGTAGCGCAGTGAAAAATACCCCACTGAAGCTGGTCATCAGCTCGGGGAAAGTCGTAACGAAAAAAGATACCGCCAAAAAAGTTTGGTATCAAGCGTATCATCCGAGCGCACCATCTAAAAAGCTTTGGATTCGTTCAGACCTTGTCACAATCTATCGTTAAATCCAGAAAAAAAGCAACTCCACAAAACGGAGTTGTTTTTTTTGGGGGAAAACATCTGTCTTTCAAGTTCATCGACACGCCTTCGGAGAAAGCGCATGCTTGATTGCGCTCTCGACATTCATGCACGAAAGACATAGGCATCGTTCAGTCTTGAACAGCAAACTACTATCAGTAGTTGAAGGGCCATTCATTTTTGCTTCAACCGTCGGATTATTTCGCCCGATAAAAAAATACCCCTCAACAGCTAACCGATTGAGGAGCATAGCACACGCTTACTTTAACTTTTTTTGTTTTTACAGTTCTTTTTGCATAATCATATTTTCAGTGGGAATATGGACACCGGGTGTGTTTTCGTTAGAGGTGATTTTATATCCTTGTGACTTGAAAAAGGGGACTGCGGTAATGCTGCTGATTGTTGTGATGTGAGGGAGGCCGAGTTCATAAGCTTCTCCTTCTAATTTTTCAAGTAGTTTAGTGGCAATGCCGTTACGGATATAATTTTTGTGGACATAGATGCGTTTGAGTTCTCCTTGTAGCGTGAGGTCGGAAAATCCGATGAGCTTGTTGTTGTACTTCGCTACATAGGAAATGTGTTGGCGAAGTGTTTTCTTCCATTCCTCTATGAGTTGCTTCTTTTCATCAGGTGGTGCCCAAATGTCTAATTGCTGCTCTGTGTAATCAGCTAAGCTGGTCTTGTGAACGGTATCGACGAATAAATCGACAATTTCTTCAATATCATGTTCTTCATATTTTAAAATTTCCAAGATTGTATCCCTTCCTTCGTCAAGCACTTATCCTAAGGTAACGTAATTCATCATTGAAAACAAGTTTGTACGTAATAATTAGGCAATTATGTTATAAAAGGTTGAAAATGCCATTTAGTTGTTAAAAAAGTATTTAAATTAATAGAAAAAATAAATTGTTCCATTCCGCCTTAGAAATGATAAGTTTCTATCATAATCCGATTTCGACCGATAATCATCTGCTCTTCCAAATGAAAATTTTCCTCTAAAATAGAATATTTAAGTTATAAAGTAGAATTTTAACCTATTGAAAGTTTCGACCGAGGGCGTTAGCTATGATATGATAGCGACAATAAAATAAAATTCAAAGGGGAGATTGTGATGAAGGCTAGGCATACGGTCTTAGGACTTTTATCGGCCATGGCATTAATTGGCAGTTTAACGACCGACATACCGACAGACGGGCTTCAAACCGCTCAAGCAGCAAGTGTTACATACAAACAATCGGCGACAAGTCAGGTTGGCCAATTAAAAACAGTAAATTCGAGAATCTATACAGCGCCGGGCTCAAAAACGAGTATCGCCGCTTCTACTAAATATACGAATGAAATCTTCTATGTTTTGAAAAAAGCAACAGCTGAAAATAGCGATACGTACTACTTAGTAAGTCGCCAGCTCGATCCGAATAAAGCAGCAGTGGGTTGGATTAAAGCATCCTCGATTAAATTAGCTACCTATAAACAGCTGACCAATACGAAAAAAACACGCTATATAAAAGGAACAGGCAAAGCTTATACGCGTCCGGGTGGTCTAGCTCGAAACGTTCTTCTAGCCAATCTTACAAGCTACAAAAATAAAACATTCACCAATAATATGACCGTAAAAATTGGCACAGTCACTTGGTATCGTGCAACTGTCAACAGCCAGACACTATGGCTACCCGCATCTGCACTTTCTACTACTAAGCTGACAACTGTTGCTGCACCTGTAAAAGTGAAGAAAGCCCAGCTCCTACGCGTGAAAGCCAAAAATAGCCTCATGCGTACCGATGTGGCATCTGTTAAAACCGAAAAAAGTTCAGGAAATTTAACCGGTAAAACCTTCACTTCCACAATGCGAGCAACCTATGACAAAGTCACTTACATCAATTTAGTCGAAAATAATGCGGAAATCGGCTGGATGAAATTAAGTGATGTCACAGCCAATGCCTATACAGTACCGAAAAATATTAGTAAAATCGTTTACCTTAAAGGGACAAGTAATGGCTACAACAAGCCTTGGGGAAGTACGAAAGATATCGTCGTGAAAAATTTAGCTTCCTTAAAAGACCAAAAATTCACGGTCACACAGCAAGCAAAAGTCGCTAATTCGACTTGGTACTATGGCAAGGTAGCCGATGGAAAAGACATATGGGTAGCTGCATCTGCCACAGTAGCAACGGATCCACAACCCGAAACGCCCACACCTATTGAACCAGAAAAACCAGCCGCACCTGTAGTGACAGCTGTTTCTAAGCTGGCAAGAGTAACGGCGACAAAGCCACTTATCCGGACAAATCTAGTAGATGAAAAGACGGAAAAAGTGAATACAACGTTGAACAGTACGACCTTTACAGTGACGGAGCAAGCCGTCTACGCTGACGAAACCTACTATAATCTAGTGCAAAATGGTCAAGTCATCGGTTGGGTGAAGCCCGCAGATGTCACAGTGAATACGTATAGTGCCCCGACCGCAGTGAAAAAGACGGTTTACCATAAGGGAACAAGCTATGGCTACAGTCAACCATGGGGAAGTACGAGTGATCGCATCGTAAAAGATACCGCAGCGTGGAAGGAACAAGCCTTTACGGTGACAAAGCAGGCAAAAGTCGCCTCTTCTATTTGGTATTATGGTGCCATTGAAAAAGGGACAGCTGTCTGGGTAGCCGCCTCAGCAACGACTGACACGCCCCCAGCAGTAGCCGCACCTGTTTATACAGCGCAATCTTTACAAGGTGTCGTGAAGTCGACAGCTACCTTATACATGAACTTAACGACATTTGCGACAAAGATCTTGACGACAAATGAAAAAACAGAGAAATTTTCGATCAATCGCTCGGCAGTAGTAGGCGGTAAAACGTATTATGAAGTAAGCCGACTCTCAACAGCAGGGAAAAATACAGTTGTTGGCTGGGTACTTTCATCTGAGCTGACGACAACTAAAGTGACCGCACCAGTGAAAACAAATGCGGTATTCTATCTAAGTGGCCTCGGCAATGCGACGAATATTGCAGGTGGGACAGCTGTGGGAAATGTGGTGTTCAAAGACCTTGCCTCGTATCCAGCGGCTAAATTCACCGCCACTTCTATGCAAAAAATTGGCAGTGTCACCTACTATTTAGGAAAAGTGAATGGCAAAACCGTCTGGGTATCAGAAGCCAATTTCGGCCAACCTTTCCGTTATTTTAACTTACGAAAAGTGTCGGATATCACACAGGCTGAAATGGAAGCTTATTTAATTTATAAGAAAAAAGATCCCATTAAAACGAATAATTTATACAAAGCGATTCCCGTCTTTTTAGAGATGCAAAATAAATACGGTATCAATGCCCAGTTCATGTTGGCACATGCCATCTGGGAAACAGGCTGGGGTGGTTCGGCCATTTCACAATATAAAAATAACTTCTTCGGTTACCAAGCCTTTGATAGCTGTGCCATGACCTGCGCTATGTATTTCCCAAGCGGGACGGATGGTATTCAATATTATGCCGATGCCATCTACCGAAAATACTTACGCGATGGAGCGATTTATAATAATGGCGTTTCACCAGCAGGGATGAATGTGAAGTATGCGACCGATAAGACATGGGCGATTAATATTGCCCGTCTAATGGAAGAAATGAAACCGTACAATGCGACTTACTATGATTCGGTTCGACCGTCCACTGTCGATCCCGTACAGCCAGCCTTTAATTATTCCAATGTCATTCCGACAGGTCAGCCCATCCCACCAACCTATCATACATTTGATAGTGGGATTACAGCGAAGGTAACACTGACGACCTCGGCACGTAAATTACCGTATGCGACAGCGGCGGTTGTCAAAACCTATGCAGTAGGTACGACGATTACATTGAACGGAACGAATAATGATGTAGCTGGCAGTTGGGTACGCGTACTCATTAATAAAGAAGAAGCATGGGTTAGCCGCGCGGCACTAAAAATCAATAATCTCGGGCAGGCAACAACGGAAGCGAATATTCGCGATCTGCCAACGACGACCCATACGAAAGTACTCGCAACGATTAAACAGAACACTTTCTTTAAACTAGTGCTCGATAGTAAGGGCGCACCCGTAACGAAAAAGGATAGCCAGCAAACGATTTGGTACAATGTCCAAATCCCAGGTAAGAAGACAACCGGTTGGATAAGTTCGACCATCGTGAAAATCTATTAACCAAAAGCGAAAGAGCGCTGAAATTCAAGGCTCTTTCGCTTTTCTTATGCGGAGAAGGTAAAATCCACCCTATATGCTATGTAACAATTATGGCTGGAATATTACATGTTTTAATGGTAAAAAATACCATGATGTGTAAAATAAATACGCTATATAATAGGAAGAAACTACTGACAAAAAAAAGAAACAGAACAACAAGTCAATATGACAAATATTACAACACAGAATGTTATTGGAAAAAATCCTCAAATATACAAAATGAATCTAAAAACCTAGAAAATAACCAACGCTAATATCTTTATGACAAAAATAATAATCCTGTGTTTTTACAATTAATAGCCAATAATACTTATA
>JAGHSJ010000303.1 GCA_018065935.1 Candidatus Kurthia equi | reverse complement strand
TATTTAATCTAAACTGTTTTTTAACACCTACATAATTATTCGATAAACAATTATAATTACTAGCCCTAAAATCCCCGAAATTACAAAGTAAATTTGTTTTTGTAATTTGCCTACAATAATCCAGATGATACAATTTCCTAATAAAACTAAAAATATAGCCATCATATTATTTGAAGCAAAGGTAGTCGTAAGACGAACTGATATTGCAAATAACAGCAGAGCCGCTGTTGCATAAGCAAAAGTTGTTGTTATCGTTGGGTTTTTCGCCGTTTTGAATATAAAATACATAACTGCCGTAAAGATGACTATGCTAATAATCGTCGGAATCCACACATAATTACTGACAAATAAAAACATCAAAGCAATCATCGCTAAAGTAAAAATCACTAATATGACGAGTCCCATCATTTTTATAAATGAGCTCTTTTCTTCTTTTAGTATGGATTGTTTAGCCATTTCCTTCTCTTGTTCTTCTGTTAAGTCCGTTCCCCCACTATACAGTTGGGTTAAAAAATCACAATAATGTTCGGGAAGAAGGTGATTTGCTTTCCAAAATGTAATTTCTTTTATAATGATTTCTTTTTTTTGCTTTTCATTATCCATAAGTCCCACTCCTCAACCTACCTTATCTATACATTTTATCGGCATAGCATTGAAGGAGTGAAGTCTTTTCAGCATCCAAATTTACGCTTCATCCTACCATTCCCTTATCCATTTATTTTACACCGTTTTCTTTTAATTTATTTATTTCATGTAAGTAAATTATGTACAAAGTTATTCATTTTTCCACTTTAATAATGTGTTTAATGAAGCACAAGATAAAGCCATTATATTTTTCATCACTTTATGCAGGTTTAAAATGAAGCAATTTACAAAAGTTTTTTTCTGTTTGCTTTAATTTAAAAAAGTAAAAGAATCATGATTCGCTTTTTTAAGCTAACGAGGTGCTACTAATTTTCAGTGCTAAAAACAACTAGAAATTCATACGACTCCATCGAATTTATATAAAAAATACACCTCCAATTGTTAGACGTGTCCAACAATTGAGGTGCAGTTCAAAAATACGGTTCTCTTTCATTAATAATAGATTGGGCAACTATTATTCTAAGAAATCTTTAAGACGTTTACTACGTGAAGGATGGCGCAGTTTACGAAGTGCTTTTGCTTCGATTTGACGAATACGTTCACGTGTTACGCCGAATACTTTACCAACTTCTTCTAATGTACGTGTACGACCATCATCAAGGCCAAAACGTAAACGTAATACATTTTCTTCACGGTCAGTAAGTGTATCAAGTACATCTTCAAGTTGTTCTTTTAATAGTTCATATGCTGCATGGTCAGAAGGCGATTGTGCTTCTGAATCTTCAATGAAATCTCCAAGATGTGAATCATCTTCTTCACCAATTGGTGTTTCTAATGACACAGGTTCTTGAGCAATTTTTAGAATTTCACGTACTTTTTCAGGAGTTAAGTCCATTTCTTCACCAATTTCTTCTGGCGAAGGTTCACGACCTAAATCTTGTAATAATTGACGTTGTACACGGATTAATTTGTTAATTGTTTCGACCATATGCACGGGAATACGAATTGTACGTGCTTGGTCAGCAATTGCGCGTGTAATCGCTTGACGAATCCACCAAGTAGCATAAGTTGAGAATTTAAATCCTTTACGGTAATCAAATTTTTCAACAGCTTTAATTAAGCCCATATTACCTTCTTGGATTAAATCAAGGAATAACATCCCACGACCTACATAGCGTTTTGCAATACTTACAACTAAACGTAAATTGGCTTCTGCTAAGCGCTTACGAGCTTCGTCATCGCCTGCTTCAATACGTTCAGCAAGTGAAATTTCTTGATCAGCTGTTAATAAGTCTACACGACCAATTTCTTTTAAATACATACGTACTGGGTCATTAATTTTAACACCTGGTGGTACGCTTAAGTCATTTAAATCGAAAGTAGAGGCTGAATTGTCTCCAGCTTTTAGTAGACGTTCAAGATGCTCATCATCGCCTTCTTTACCGCCTAATTCAATGCCATTTGATTCTAATTTATCGATAAATTCTTCTACTTGATCCGCTTCCATCTCGTAAGCACTTAATTTATCTGCTAACTCTTTATACGTTAACTCTCCAGCTTTTTTACCAGCCTCGAGTAGACTTTTTTTCATTTCTTCCAAAGTGTGTTCATGTTCTACTTTCGTCACTTTAACACTTTGTTTTTTTGTACGTTTTGCTTTTTCTGCCATAGGTGTCTTCCTCCTCATAACAAGTACTACTTAAAGTCTTGCTAGTGATTTTTTTAAATCAATAACTTCCTGAGAAAGCGCAATTGCACTTTTTAAATCATGCAGCTGTTCTGCTTCTTGGACCGCATGTTTTTTGTCTGCTATTTGTTGCTGGATATTAAACTTTTTAACCTGTTTCAGACAATCGGCAATCTCCTCATCAGTATGATCTGGATCTCGATCAACTATTGCAGCTTCCATTACAATTTTACGCAATTCTCTATCTTCAACAATTTCAGCAAAACGTTGGTAATCTGCTTTTTGATGTGTTTCATAGAAGCCCATTAAATGGATGTAAATTGCTAGATAGTCTTCTCTTACAAATGGTGGGCCTTCTTCACGATTACGCAAGCTGTCTACTACATCTATATTATGCAACATATGTGATAGCAATAATCGCTCCGCACGGTCAATTGCTGTATAGACTCGTTTAGGCTGCATAACGGCTTTAGCTTGTGGCTCTTCATAACGTTTCTGCACTGTTTGATTTGCATTTGCGTGATGTTGAGTCTCTTTTAATTGTAATTGACTTTGTAAGGTCTCTTTAGAAACCTGCGTTTCATCTGAGATTCGCTTAATATATAATTCTTTTTCGATTAGGGAAATACCGTCAGTTAAATAGGATAAAGCTTCATCCGCATATTGCTGGACATCATTCGGATATTGGAAATTTTTATTACGTTTTGCATACATCATCATAAAACTTATATATGATAATGGCTCAGCAATGACATTTTCACGAAATGCTTCTGCACCATTATTACGTATATAATCATCTGGATCTAGTCCAGTTGGAAGAACAGCAACCTCAACGGTTAATTTTTCTGCATGTAACATTTCTGCAGCTCTTTTTGCTGCCTCCCAACCTGCATTATCACCATCATAACAAACTATAATATGATTGGTAAGCCTTTTTAGCTTTTGAATATGTTGCGGTGTAAGGGATGTTCCCATTGTTGCAACTGCGTTATGAACATTGGCATTTTTAGATGCTAAAACATCCATAAAGCCTTCAAATACAATTAGTTTTCTTTCTTTTCTAATAATTGGTCTTGCCTGATCTAAATTATATAGAATTTGGCTTTTATGAAAAATGGGTGATTCTGGACTATTCATGTATTTAGCTTGCTCGCCATCTTGGTTAATAATGCGACCTGAAAAGGCAATTATACGTCCTACATCATCGCGAATTGGGAACATGACACGGCTTCTAAAGCGGTCAAAATAACCCGAACCATCCTCACGACGTATAATTAATCCACTTTGTTCCATTTCATTTAAATCAAAGCCTTTTTGCTGAAGTAATGTCGTTAGTGAGTCCCAATTAGGCATACTCCAACCAATCCCATAACTTTCGATCATTTCACGAGTAAAGCCACGTTGCTCTAAGTAGCGTAAACCTTCCTCGCCTTCTTCTGTGTTTAGCAATAGTTGTTGAAAATACTCAGCAGCGAGTAGGTGTGCTTCCTTCATACGATCTTCTTCTGGAGAAGCAGGCGTAGTTAATCTTTGCTGTGCTTCTGATGGTGCTACATCTAAATGAATACCTACTTGTTCTCCCAGTTTTGCTACTGCATCTTGGAAGGATAAGTTTTCGATGTCCATTAAAAATGTAATTGCATTCCCACCCGCTCCACAACCAAAGCAATGAAAAATCTGCTTATCTGTCGAAACTGAAAAAGAAGGCGTTTGTTCACCATGAAAAGGGCATAAACCAAAATAATTTCTGCCACGTTTCGTCAGTTGCATATAGCTACTGATTACGTCTACAATATCTGCCTGGGAACGAATTTCCTCTATCTGTTCCTCAGGTATTCTTTGAGCCATCTTATCACCATCTTTACTTGCTATAGGTTATATTCTAGATAACTTATAAAATTCCTTC
>JAGHSJ010000082.1 GCA_018065935.1 Candidatus Kurthia equi | reverse complement strand
CATCATTTCGACTTGCTCGCTGAATGAGCGTATAAAGTCCTTAGATGCGTCTTCTCTCGCTGTCCTTAGTTCGGTATTCAATCGACGTTCATTTTCGCTACATTGCTCTAAATACTTGTCTAATTGCTCGGCTCTATGATATTGGATATAACTAACGAAACCTCCAATTATTAAGCCGAAAACAAACCAACCTATCGACGTAGCGAAGAACTCCTTTAAGAGTCCCCAGCCGTCTTTTATTTTATCAACCATTCCATGTGTGTTGTTAATTAAAGCCTCTCAATTAAGAGAGGCTAAATTGTTATTACTGCCAACTATATTTTCATCAGCTTTATTTTATTTTTACCGGCAATAAATCCACACCTATTCCCGTCTTAGCTCCAAATGACAACCCCAACATTTCGTTTAGGTTCGCCGACGAATTACCTACTAACACTTTATTTACGTCGTCCCAAACTAATTTGTTTGTTCTATTAGTTATAGAAACTGCACCCGAAACTTTAGCATCCGCAACTTTACCAATAGGTATATATTTAAACGTAGTACCTGAAATTGGGTTATTTTCGTCAACTTGATTGTTTTCCAGAGCGACCCCAATAATTTCAATATCATAATCAAATCCTTGAAACTTCTTAACAACCATTGTTGTCGATAAAAATCCGTTTCCGTTTGATGTACGAGCTAAAATATCCCCCTTTTGTATAACCTCATCAGACAAACAATGAGCAATACCATAATAGTCAGTAATTGACATGTCTAAGAATTTAGACACCTCTCTTTGTTCTAATCCATTGTACTCCGCTCCAAAATTATTTGCCAAATTAGAGTAAATTCTATTAACTTCGGTGCCGGATGTGTTTAAAAACAAGCAATAAGGGATATTTTGCGGGTTTGGCTCTTTTAATCCCGTAACCGGATTTGTCCAATATGTTGTTCCACTCGAATTTCTATCAACCATTAAAATAAATTCTTTCCGGCTGTTATTGATACAGTTAATGAAATTAATTCTATCCAATTGATCACTGCCTAACTCATCCAACATCGCATAACCAGAATTAATAAACTCGGTGTTTTCAAAATGCACTCTACATGCTTTCGCTTGATTGTTCCAATTATGGATAAAAACACCCATTCTGCTAGGAACATTGTGAGGCGCCCTTTTGCTAATGCAATTGTAAAATTCTAATGACTGACCAGACCAAACACCCATGCCGACAGTGTAATTACAATTCTCTTCTTCAAACTTAACATTCACAAACACGGCTTTTTCGTATGTGCTTGCATCCAAATGACAAGGGTATTTCGCACGCTTAGCCCTTAACGTTAGGTTTTCAAAATAACAATCATGCCTTGCAAATACCACATGCAAATATGCTTGCTCAACCTCTGACAAATGTACGCCTCTAGCCGGTGTAAAATAATAATCATCAGGTGCAACATATTTAGGGTCTAAGTCTGTAGAGTCCATATATAAAACGGCATTTAAAGACTCCCCTATAATCTTAACGTGCTTTTTACCCCAAATATCAACTTCGAAATACTCCCCGTCGGGTACAAATATTTCATATTGATTGTTTTCTGATGCATCGTCTATACTGTTAATGAGATTTCTCAACGAGTTGTAATTTTCAGAATTCCTAGTTAGCGTAATCCTATTAACAGTGACCCTAGAGTTACCTCCGACCCTTTCAAATAAATCAGCCATAACTTCATAAGCAAATAATATGCTAAATGGTTGATATGTAAATTGCGCACTACCCGTTAGAACTCCGCTACCTGTTTGCCACCAGCCTAAATGCTCTGTTACAGAACTTGATTGACTGTATACAGGATCAACCCCAATACCAGCATTTAAAAATAAATACTCTCCTTGCTCAATATATACATCTCCTGGTACTTCATAAGTGTTAAGTCCAACAGATACGTTTGGTATTGTGAAATTCTTTCCCGTAACCGAAAATGTATCTTTATCCAAAGGGTTGCCATTTGAATTAAAAGTTTCTCTTTTTAAAATTTGAAAACTCGCAACACCAGCATTTAAAGCTCTAATTGTGATATTTCGTAAATACCCTCCTTTTTCGCAAGCAACATTATTCATCATACCTGCTGCCGACTTAACACCAGTTACTGCAACAATATCATTGGAAATCACAGTATCGAAAACATCGCTAACATCAACTAGGTTTTCAACCAAATTATCAACCTCGGATTTAGAGTACACATTCTTGTAAGGTGCAAAATATGGATCAGCCACATTGAATTTAAAAGCAAAGTTGGCTGTTGAAGCAGTGGAAAAATTATAAGTCAAACCTAATTGAACGTTTGATTGAGTTTGCCTCCAACCAAAACCAACTGTTGCATCGGTTCCATATCTCGGCTGTGACGTTGATGCAATAGACACCCCTAAAAAATCACCAGCCTCAATGTTTACCGAAAACCTTGTTGCGTCTAATGACTGAAATCCAGCACCTGGTATTTCTATTTCAAAAATATTAGTTATTATAAATGAATTACCAGAAACATTTCGAGCGGTAAAAAACACACATGTACCTGCTCCTGTAAAATTCCCCTCTATTTGACCAACAACACCGGATGCAGTTGCCGGAATATAATTAAATGCCGTTAAAGAACCCGAACCGTTTCCAGCTACGGTTTGCGAATAACCGCTTTCAAAATCCATGTATTCGGCAATTGGGGTTTTGTCCTGCATCGGCATCTTAACCTCGCTTGCAATTGACCATACACCATTATCCTTGCGCAATAAGGTGTAATACCCCTCACGCACTACTATACCGCTGTAAGTACCCGTTGTTTGAGCGTAATAAACCCCGTCCGATACACTACCCGTTGTTGATGGCGTTACCGTACCTACTACATCGCCTTTATAGTAATATTCTAACTCACTGAATCACTTCGTGCCATCCCCTATTTTAAAATTATACTTATCACTAACGAACGCCTGCTCGCCAGCTAAGATGATTAAGTCAGTGCTTAACCAATTAGCTTCGGTGTCAACCTTCTGTTGGACCCTTGCCTCAATTATTTTCTTTGCCATCGCTTATATTTACTTCTATGTTATCAATATTATTATCTGTTAATTCTATAAAAACCCCGCTAGT
>JAGHSJ010000025.1 GCA_018065935.1 Candidatus Kurthia equi | reverse complement strand
ATGGCTATTTTCCGAGAAAGTGTCGAAGTGCTTTCCTGTAGAAATTACGACTGATATTGGGCTGAAGCTTTCTCTAAATGAAAACAGCGTATTAACGATCCAATAAATAAAGCCAAGGTCACCTTTTTAAACTGTACCCTATAAGATAGACACTTTGAAAAAAGTCCATCTTATAGGGTACTTTTGTTTATAATAGGAAAAAAGATGTTGGAGTGGAATCGAATGACGAAAATATACTTAACTAAAAGACAACAAGAACAATTAAAATGCAATCCAAACGTACAAGCCGTAAGTGAAAAGGCCATTACCTATACAGATGAATTTAAGCGCCATTTTATTGCAGAAAATGAGAAAGGTAAGCTACCAAGAGCCATTTTTGAGGAAGCGGGATTAGACGTCGAATTAATAGGTTTGGAGCGTGTGAGTTCTTCCGCAAAACGTTGGCGAGCAGCGTATCGAAAAGTTGGAATAGACGGCTTACAAGATACACGTAAAACGAATTCAGGACGCCCACTTGAACGGGAATTAAGTCTTGAAGAAAAATACGCACGATTAGAAGCGAAAACGCGATTACTTGAGGCAGAGAACGAACTACTAAAAAAGCTGGATCTACTCGAAAGGAAGATGATGAAGAAGAAATCACAATTGAAGCGAAAATAAAATTTGAACTGATTCATGACGCAATCCAAAAATACGGATTGAAGCGCATGGTGAGCTACTTATGTGAACTGATGGGTGTTTCTCGTTCGGGTTATTACAATTATTTTGATGAACACTCCGCACAAAACCGTGCAAATCAAGGTGCGGCAGATGAAGTGGTGAAAGAAATCATTTTAAAGGCATATTATTTCCGCGGACGCAAAAAGGGAGCACGCCAAATTAAAATGACGCTTCAAAACCAGTACCAGATTACGTACAACTTAAAACGTATTCGTCGGATCATGAAGAAATTTGATATTATCTGCCCGATTCGTAAAGCGAATCCCTACAGACGCATGGCAAAAGCAACGAAAGAACATCGTACATGCCCGAACAAATTAAAACGTAACTTCAAGCAAGGTGTGGTAGGAAAAGTGTTATTAACAGATATTACATATTTAACCTATGGGAATGGCAAGCGTGCTTATTTATCAACAATAAAAGACGCTGAAACGAATGAAATTTTAGCCTATGAAGTATCTTCGTCCTTACAGTTAGAGATTGTGCTGAATACACTCAAGAAATTAAGGAAACACAAGCATTTAGCAGAAGGAGCCTTTATCCATTCTGATCAAGGATTCCATTATACGAACCCACAATTCCAAGCATTAGTGAAGAAGCTGGGTTTAGATCAATCCATGTCACGTAGGGGAAACTGTTGGGATAACGCCCCACAAGAATCATTCTTCGGGCATTTTAAAGATGAAACCAACATCAAAGCGTGTGAAACATTAGAAGCAGTCAAACAAGAAATTAAAAGTTATATGACCTATTACAATCATTATCGTGGTCAATGGAATTTAAAAAAGCTGCCGCCTGTAAAATACAGACAGCAGCTTCAACAAGTTGCCTAGGCTTTTTCAAAATGTCCTTTACAAAGGGTACACTTTATTCATTGCAGCGGGTTTTTTGTCTGGAAAAAACAATATCTTATGTCTAATGTACTGCTTATCAAAAAAATACTAAAATAGTTGGTAGAATCAAAATGATAAGTAGGTAAAAAAATTTTTTCAGAGGGCAGCAATTAATCTTGTAATAAAAGGATGAAGTATATAATAATAGTTGTAGGTAATATAATTTGATGTATGAAGTGTATGTAATTATTGAGGAAGAAAAAAAGCAAAACACAAACTTCTTTATAA
>JAGHSJ010000336.1 GCA_018065935.1 Candidatus Kurthia equi | reverse complement strand
GGATTTTACAGTTCTAAAGAACCTGTTTTAAACCTGCTTATTTCATGGGAATTAAATCATTTCCAAAAAATGTTTAAATAAGTTTTAAAAAGAGAATTAGATTAAAGTAAGAGAGAGATACGTTTTTGCACTTCGATTGTAATAACAAGATATGTAGCAAGGAAGTGAAACTTTTGGATATTGCATGGTTAGGAACAATTTTTATGATAGGTCTAATCGGGAGTTTTCTATCGGGAATGTTGGGGATTGGTGGAGCAATCATAAAGTTTCCAATGCTATTATACATCCCACCATTATTAGGATTTACGGCGTTTACATCACATCAAGTAACCGGTATTAGTTCAGTTGAAGTAGTATTTGCTTCATTAGCAGGCGTTTTAGCATATAAAAATGGGAAGTATTTAAATAAACAATTAATTTTGATAATGGGTAGTGCCGTCATCATTGGTAGTTTAATCGGAAGCTTTGGATCAAGTTATTTGTCTGAGCAAGCGATTAATATAGTGTATGGTATATTAGCGATTATGGCAGCAATTATGATGTTTTTACCAACTAAGGAATTGCCAGAAACAGATGAAATGATATTTAATAAGCCACTAGCGTTTGTTGTTGCGATTATAGCAGGCGTTGCTTCAGGAATCGTAGGAGCAGGAGGCGGTTTTATTCTTGTGCCTATTATGTTAGTTGTTTTAAAGATTCCTATGCGTATGACAATTGCTTCTAGCTTAGCAATTACGTTTATTTCATCTATTGGCGGGTCTTTAGGAAAAATAACAACAGGACAAGTCGAGTGGGTACCAACCATTGTAATGATTATTGCTAGTTTAATCGCGGCACCTATAGGGGCGAAGGTTAGTAAAAAGATGTCTAAAAAACGACTAAAAATTCTTTTAGCAGGGTTAATTGTATTGACAGCTGTGAAAATTTGGACAGATGTTCTTTTTTAAGAGATGATAGAGGCGAGAAATTGCTAATATTATCATATAAAATAAGAAAAGAGTGATTACATGCTAATCGAAATTTTTACAGATTACACATGTCCATTTTGCTATATTGCAAAACAACGTCTGAAGTTGGCGCTAGCTAAAGTAGAACTGAAACAAAAAGTTGAAATTGTTTATGTAAGCTATGAAATAAATCCCACCATTGACAAAGAAAATAAAAAAAAGTATATAGAATTTTTAGAAGAGACTATGTCACAAGTAAAAGCAACTTCTTTTATGGAAGAGTTAACTGAACATGCAAAAGAAGTGGGGTTAACCTATAATTTTGATCGTATGATTGTAGCTAACACATCAGATGCCCATCGCTTAGCAAAATGGGTTAATGAACAGGGGAAAGAAGAACAGTATACGGAAATATTAATGCACGGTTATTTTGTAGAGGGAAGAAATCTATCAGATCATATCTATTTACTTGAAGTAATCGATTCGTTAGAACTTTCAAAAACGAAAGCGAAAGAGGTACTGGAAAGTAACACTTATCAACAACAAATAGATTTAGACAAGTATGCAGCACAACAAATAGGGGTTACGAGTGCCCCGTTCTTTGTATTCAATAATCGTTTGGGAATTCGAGGCGCTGAGCCAGAAGAGGTATTTATTCGTACAATTAAACAAGCGTCTGGCGAATATTCCCAATAAAAACACAAATTCATGTCAGTTTTTTAATCTTACTATAGCAGAATGCTTTTTTATGTTATTCTACTTAATGAGATTATGTACGTATAGAGAAAAAGGAGTGTTTTTATGTCACGCGTATTTTCGCGAGCAGCTTTCTTCTTTGTATTTGTCGGGTTATTTTTATTAATTCCACCATTTACATCGCAAGCAATCGATTTTTTATCAAATAATGTATTTATTTTTCTAGGATTCTTCCTATATATGATTGGAACAGTACTTACTGCTATCAGTGTCATTAAAAAAGAACGTGGGGTTATGAATTTTGTCAATATTATCGGTGTCTTGATTGGAATAGGATTTATCGGTATTTTGACAATGTCTACGGGATCATAGATAAAAACGATATAAATAGTAATCAATCCATTACGAGAAATCTGTTTAAGTTACATTCCCTCTTGAAGTTAAGTGGGGATGTTCTTTTTATGTAAACGCCCATAATCTAGTTTGAATTATAGCGATTTGCTGTTATTCAATGCAAGCATGTAGATAAGTAAGCACAGCATTTTGAGTAAAAAGAATCTACATATGAAAAATAGTGATAGTAGTTTAAGTGAAAATGTACGCTTTTTATTAACAGTAGAGTCGTATGTTTATTAGAGAGGAGTAAGTGTATGTGGTTTGTGATGGTCATAATTGTGGCCTTTTTGACATGGTTTCTACCATTGCCAGGTAAATTTATTGTATTAGGCATTAATTTCTTCTTACCTGATGGTGTTCCATTCATAGATGAAATTATTCAAATCGTAGGGATTGTAAAAAGTATGAAGAAAAATAGAACTTCATAAAATCGTGGTAAAGACCATGTGAAAATGTACTAGCTAAATGATTTATTCTTTTTTCTTTTCCTATTTCAACAAAATAAAATCCCTCAATTGTAATCATAGGCGGGCTATGATTACAATCAAGGTTCTACAATAAATAACGTTGGTGAAGAAAAAAGCACCTATCTTGAAAAAGATAGGTGCTGGAACTTCGCTAACGTTATTTTTAAGCAAATAAATAGAAAACAAGTGAGTTTTCCAATAAAATAAAAGTCGACTAAAACCAGATTTTAAAGGAGAGACTCACTTGCGTAATTCTAATGATATTAAAAATTTACTGGATATACAAGACACAAA
>JAGHSJ010000299.1 GCA_018065935.1 Candidatus Kurthia equi | reverse complement strand
GACTAAGAGTTTACATGATGATGTAAACACGAACAAGCATCTTATAAGTTAGTAAATCATTTTGTTTATTAATAATCAAAAAATCCCATGAGCATTACAAGTAAGGACAATAGACAAGCAGCGAGCAATGACCAACCTAAGACCTTCTCCTGATGCTTCAAACTATCAATCGAAAATAACAAACAAGTAAGGGCTAAAGAAAGCATCATCCAATGCATAAAAACCATATTATTCGTAAAAAAAGTCGTGATAATCAACAAAAATGTTATGATACCGCTTCCTAATTGAAAATACTTTATCATCATGAAATCTCCTATATATATGACCTATTAGTGGATCCACTTGTTTTCTTTTTTTAAAATTTCATGTCTATCATTTCACCAGACCTTCATTAACCAAAACAGCTACTAACATATTCTGTTTTATATGTACGTTTTCTTCTAAATTATTGGTCATTCATATGGAATTACAAGAATCCTTAGGGGGCTTTCTTCAATTACGTTATAATTGAACTATAAACTATTCAAGGAGGTATCATCGTGAAAGTATTATCAACTAAGTTATTAAAAGAAGAAGCAAAAATTGTCTATCAAGAGACTGCCGGTTTAGCGATTATAACGATTCGCCGTCCTCAAGCCAAAAATGCACTTACTGCTAAAATGTGGGATGAATTACGTTTGATTGCCTTGCGAGTATTAGAGAATCCTAAAAATAAAGTATTGTTAATACGTGGCTATGGTGAACAATTTACAGCGGGTTCAGATATCAAAGAATTTAACTTCATTTCTTTAGACGAAGCTGAAAAAGCATTTGTTCATATGGAAAAAACGATTTCTACAATCGAACGTCTACCCATTCCTACGATTGCCGTTATTAACGGACCAGCTATGGGTGCAGGTTTAGAATTAGCCCTTGCCTGTGACCTTCGTATCGGTAGTGAAAAAGCTAAATTAGGTATCCCGGTGGGGAAATTAGGCATTACACTTAATAACAAATTTGCTCAACGCTTAGTAAGCTTAATTGGTCCTTCTATGACGAAGGATTTAGTTTATACTGGACGAATGCTTAAATCCGATGATGCTTACCGTTTAGGCATGTTGAATTATCAAACGCCAGAGAAAGACTTAGATCGCTATGCAATTCGTGTAGGTAAATTAGTTGCTTCCATGTCCCCTGCTTCATTATTGGCAGTTAAAACATCCGTTCAAGAATGTGTGGACTCTGTACCACAACTGTGGAAAGACTCTACACCATTTGTAGACAAAGAAGATTTCCCAGAAGGGGTTCGCTCATTTGTTGAAAAACGTCCACCAAACTTCACTAGACAGTTAAAATAAATAGTAGTAACGACTTTCTAATTTATAATAGTAGAAAGTCGTTTTTTATTATGATTCAATTTATCATTTAAACAAGGCTTAAATCATGAACGATTGATGACAAATCACGTTATTTTTCAAATCTCTTTTATTAGAGTCCAAAATGCATCTAAAAGTGGTTATGCTCATACTATGCACAAAAGGTAGAAATCTAATGGAATCCCGATTTCTACCTTTTATAATTTGATGATTTTTTAGACAACTCATTTTAATCTTAGTAAATAAGTTGTTTTTTTCTTTTCTACAGTAAAGCATGCATACCGTTTTAAACCATATGTAGAATTTCAATATGAATACGTTCAAACTCAATTTCAAAACATGCATTGAAGTCTTCGTTTATTTTCTCTTGCAGTTGCTTGGTTTTTTCAATTAATAATTCTACTTCTTTTGCATTATACGTTATACTAATCGTCGTTTTAGGCAAAGGGTAGAGCGAAAAATGTATTTTGTGAACTTCAGAAACTGATTTCGACTGCTCACAACTTTTTCGTATACATTGGATAAAATCTTTCTTTTGAAAAACAACTAGATCATTATGAAAATCTGGTTGAACAATTGCCGTTTCTCCTATTTTTTCTCGCTTCGTTGAAAAAATTTCAAATCCTTTTAATACTAATCGTTTAAAGAAATTTTGTTGAATCTGATTAACTGGAATAGGCATAATATGCTTTCCTTCTGTTTTTCGTACAAATCGAGCCATCTTCATTTGCTGACGGCTACGGAAATTTTCAATATGATAATACTCTTTTATTTCACCTACTTGTAAACGTTTCGCAATCAGATTTGTCATTTTATCAGATGTTCCGATAATTAATAACTTTTTAGGCTGTAATTCATTTAAAGCATGTTTTACTTCTTTCACATGTTCTTCATCTGTAAAAATGGCTCTCTTTACAGCTTTAATCATAATTTTTTCGAATTTAGCAGATGTGCCTCCTTTAATATCGCCGTTAATAATTAGCAAGCCATCATCAATAATAGCTTCAATCGCATGTTGATAAGCAAACTCCAGTGCATACGAACTTTTCCCCGTACCACTGGGTCCACTAAAAGAATAAATTTCCATCTGTCTCTCCCTCAAGTAATAATTTTTCAACAGCATACGCCACGCCATCTTCTGAATTAGCTTTTGTAACATAGGTAGCTAAGTCCTTTACCTCTGTCACAGCGTTCCCCATTGCGATAGGATGTCCGACGTAGCGTAGCATCGTCATATCATTTAAATTGTCCCCCATTGCCATAATTTGATGCGCTGGAATACCTAATTTCTGGGCAAGAGCTTTAAGGGCCACTCCTTTGTTTGCTGTCGTTGCATTCACTTCCATATTTTGTTCAAATGAGGATGTGACATGAAACCCATAAGCTACACAATCTTCCCAAGCCTTCTGCCTATCCTCTGCAGATTTAAAAAACAAATTAAATTTGTCTACAGGCTGATTAAAGTCTCGCACAAATTCTTCTATATTATCTACAGGTGTTCGAGTTTTCAATAGAAAATCATCATGATTTTCGCCACCATATTCATAAAACCTCGCATAGCATTTTTGACTAATAAAAATACGTCCTAATGCAAATACTTCAATTCTCATATCATAAGGATGCAATATATGCATTAGTTCTGCTACATCAAACGCTGGAATTGGATTATCATAAATAATCTTTAATTCATGACGATCCCAGATTACGGCACCATTAGACGTTATATAGTATTTTATTTTAGGCATTTCCTTAAATTCTGCTGGCAATTCTGATAAAGTTCGTCCAGTACAAATAACTACTTCTACATTTTTGTCCATTAATTTATTTAATTTTCCAATAGCATTTTGCGTAATATTTAATTGTGGATTTAATAAAGTTCCATCTAAATCTAATGCGACTAGTTTGATTTCCATCATACACTTCCTATCTTATCTAATGATATTCTCTGAACTCCGTAATTAACACGATTAGTTATATTATATTATTT
>JAGHSJ010000257.1 GCA_018065935.1 Candidatus Kurthia equi | reverse complement strand
GGAATAGGTTGTCTATTGGGTTTTGCTTCTATATAATGGTTTACAGAAACACTATATTTAAGGAGGAGTTTACATGAAGAGAGAAGATTTATTAGCTCCAGAACATTATAACTTGGTAACCGAAATTGAACAGTTTGCAAATGGAGAAGGTAACATAGCCGTGCATTATGAAGATGCAGAAGGATTAGTAAAAGATATTACCTATGATGAACTTATTTTACAGGCCAATCGATTAGCAAATGTTTTTCAACAGCACGGATTACAAAAAGGTGATGTAATGATCGTCATGGTTCCTCGCTTAATTGAAGCTTATATAACATATATTGCAGCCATTAAATGTGGCTTGGTTGTTATTCCAAGTTCTGAAATGCTGCGTACCAAAGACATTGAATATCGTATTGAACATAGTTCAGCAAAAGCGATAGTTTCATACGAACCATATATTGAACAATTTGATGATGTGCATAATTTACATGAAGTACAGCAATTTGTTATAGGTCATGCACACGAACCATGGGTGCCGTTATTAGATGAAATGAAGGATGCATCATCAGAATTTGAAAATGTGGACACACTTAGTACAGATATGGTGTTCTTGTCTTATACAAGTGGAACGACAGGAAATCCGAAGGCAGCTGTACATACCCATTCATGGGCATATGCTCATTTACGAACAGCAGCTACTCATTGGTTAGGAATCGAAAAAGGTGATTTAGTTTGGGCAACAGCAAGTCCAGGTTGGCAAAAATGGATTCGGAGTCCATTTCTGTCGGTGTTAGGTACTGGAGCAACCGGCTTTGTTTATAATAGTCGCTTTGATGCAGAAACCTATTTAAACTTAATTCAAGAGCGTAAAATTAATGTGCTTTGTTGTACACCAACAGAATATCGTGTAATGGCAAAAGCGGAAAACTTAGAATCATATGATCTAAGTAGCTTGCATAGTGCAGTATCAGCAGGTGAACCATTAAATGCAGAAGTCATTAATCAATTTAAATCAATTTTTGATTTAGATGTGCGTGATGGATATGGACAAACTGAAAGTACTTTATTAATTGGTACGATGAAGGGAATGCTTGCTAAGATTGGTTCTATGGGTAAACCAACACCAGGGAATATCGTTTCTGTAGTAGATGATTTTGGTCAGCCTTGCCCACCAAATGTTGTAGGCGATATCGCAGTTCATAAATCAACACCTGCTTTATTTAAAGAATACTTAAATGATACAGAACGCACACAGGCTCAATATCGTGGAGACTATTTCATCACAGGTGACCAAGGGAAAGTAGATGGGGATGGCTATTTCTGGTTTGAAGGTCGTAGTGATGATATCATCATTAGTTCTGGTTATACCATTGGACCATTTGAAGTGGAAGATGCATTAGTGAAACATCCTGATGTTCGTGAATGTGCGGTTGTAGGTAGCCCAGACGAATTACGTGGAGCGGTCGTAAAAGCATTTGTTATATTAAAAAATAAAGAACGTGCAAATGAAGCGGGTTTTATTAAAGAATTACAAAACTTTTCTAAAAAATTAACAGCACCTTATAAATACCCTCGTTTAATCGAATTTGTAGAAGAATTGCCAAAAACAGCATCAGGTAAAATTCGTCGTGTAGAACTAAGAGAACAGGAATTTAAAGGTAAGGTAAAATAAATCGAATGTGTAAGCATTTTCTAATGAAAAGGTTAAATCGAATAAGGTAATGGAAGAACCGTATGTATACGGTTCTTCTTTAAATTTTTATAGAATATTAGAGTTTAATCTCATGCTTCGCTACATTAAACAATGGGATATTTGACAGCAATTCGTAAAAGGTCATTTACTTCTAATAGGTTATCCTACTATACTAAAAGACATGAATGAAGGAATGGGATGATGAAATGGATTTGAGAAAAAAAGGAATAATAGCAATTGTTTTAGCCTATTTAATATGGGGAATCATTCCCATTTATTGGAAACAATTGACGATGGTTGGTAGTGATGAAATTATTATAAGTCGCATCATCTGGTCATTTGTTTTAACGGTATTATTCATTATAGTGATAGGCCAGTGGAAATTTTTAATGCAGGATATTAAACTGCTCTGGCAGCATAAGTCATCTTTTTGGTCGCTTGTAGCTGCATCTTATTTAATTTCTTTAAATTGGTACATATTTATTTGGGCAGTAAATAATGAGCATATTATCGAAACGAGTATGGGGTACTATATTAATCCGTTAGTTTCAATTTTATTAGGCGTTATTTTTTTGAAAGAGCGACTTTCAAAAGCACAGGTTTTAGCCTGCTTTTTCGCCCTAATTGGTGTACTCGTATTAGTCATTGCAAATGGTAAATTCCCTTTTGTAGCACTTAGTTTAGCTTTATCATTTGGATTATACGGTTTGCTGAAGAAAAAAGTGCGTATTCAGCCTACACGCGGTTTAGCAATCGAAACTTTCTTTATATTACCAGTGGCACTTATTTATTATATTTACCTAATTATGAAGGGCGAGGCCGTATTATTTAATGTAGAACCAACTATTGTATTTTATTTAATTGGTACAGGTGTTGTGACGGCAGTTCCACTGATTCTATTTGCAGTTGGAGCACAAAATATTCCTTTATATTTGGTTGGTTTTTTCCAATACATCGCACCGACGATGACCTTGATTCTTGGCGCGCTTGTTTATGGCGAACAGTTTGGTGGAATTGAGTTGTTAGCGTTCAGCTTTATATGGTTAGCAATTATTATTTTTTCATATGCTACCTTGAAACAAACAAAAAAATTGGAAATAAGTTAAAATTGAAATGTTATGGAATTAATAAAGTATTGCTTTAAAAGGAGATGACAGTATGAACAACAAAAGATGGTTGGCTTTAGGGATAGCAGTAGTATTATTATTCGGTTCAACTTTAATTAGTGGTTTATTAAATTTAAGTCGGTCTAATTTTTCAAAACAAGTTGAATCATTGATGAGTACTAGTGATATGGCAAGAACAACTATTCAAGAGGGTAGTAACACGTCTCAAATCGCTGTACTAAAAGTAGATGGTACCATTCAAGATACAGGTGAAGAGTCATTATTTGGTTCAACAGGTTATAATCATCAACAGTTTTTAAAACAATTGGATGATATTAAAGAAGATACGAATGTAAAAGGTGTCGTTTTAGAGGTAAATTCTCCAGGTGGCGGAGTCATAGAATCAAAACAAATTTACGAGAAAATTATTACGATTCAAAAATCCCGTGGCATTCCTTTCTATGTCTCAATGGGATCAATGGCGGCTTCAGGTGGTTACTATATTTCTGCACCAGCAGATAAGATTTTCGTAGACGAAGAAACCTTAACTGGTTCAATCGGTGTCATTATGCAATCAATGAATTATAGTAAATTAGCAGAAAAATATGGTGTGGAATTTGAAACGATTAAAACAGGTCCATATAAAGATATTATGAGCGGTTCGCGTGAAATGACGGAAGGCGACCGTAAAATTCTACAATCAATGGTAGATGATTCATACCAACGCTTCTTAAAAGTTGTATCCGATGGACGAGATATGCCAATGGATGCGGTGAAGAAAGTGGCAGATGGTCGTGTGATGAACGGAACGCAAGCTGTTAAAGCAGGATTAGCTGATGATTTCGGTTATTTAGATGATGTAATTACTGCACTTAAAAAAGAAAAAGACTTGAAGGGATCTAAAGTATTTAAATATGAAAATACAGATTCAATAACAAGTTTATTGTCGACAAAAATGTCTTCAGTTTTCGGTGGTGGTTCTGCTGAAACGCAGGCTATTACAAAATTATTAGCGAACTATAATAATGCACCTCGAATGATGTATATGTATGGTGAAGAATAGGAGGTCTCTACATGACGGGATTTGTAGCAAATACAAATGAAAACGCAGTGGAGAACAGTCCATTTGAACACAAAGCAGCAGGATTCTGGATTCGTTTCTTCGCTTATTTAGTGGATCTATTACTAATTAATACAGTTGTAGGTGGCTTGATTGTAAAGAATGTTTTAATTTTCGCAAGTATTCAACATTTTTCTTTATTCTACCTTTCACTATACGGCATCATTACAGGGATTTTATTTTATGTATACTTTACGCTCATGACCATGTATTTAGGGCAAACACTTGGTAAGATGATATTTGGCCTTCGAGTGGTAAAAGATTCTGGTGAGCCATTAGATTGGACAACGGTATTATTTAGAGAATGGGTAGGCCGTTTTATATCGGTCACAATCACCCTTTTGTATTTAATTGTTCCTTTCACTAAGAAACATAAAGCGGTACATGATTTTATAGCAGATACGTATGTTATACATGAGCGTAGCTATACGAAAAAAAGTGAAAACAATGAAAAAATGACTGCGAATTCCTTGAAAGAGTTATATCAGGAAAAAGAAATCCAAAAATCGGAGTCATTAGGGTTGCATGATAAAGACTAACTTTAGTAAAATTAGGATAGAATTTCGAGGAGGCGTTTTGTGAATGGCACAAGTAACATTTATTAATAACCCAGTTACATTAGTGGGAGAAGAATTAACAGTTGGTTCAACAGCTCCAAATTTCACAGTAGTAGATAATGGATTAGGTGAAAAAACATTAAAAGATTTTGCTGGTAAAAAACTTTTAATCTCAGTAGTTCCTTCTCTAGACACAGGTGTTTGTGATGCACAAACTCGTCGTTTCAATGAAGAAGCAGCTGCTTTTGGTGAAGATGTAGTCGTACTAACGATTTCAATGGATTTACCATTCGCACAAAAACGTTGGTGTGGAGCAAACGGTATTGAAAATGTTATTACACTATCAGATCACCGTGATGCTTCATTTGGAGATGCTTTTGGTGTACGTATGCAAGAATTACGTTTACTAGCTCGTTCAATCTTCGTTATCGATGCAACAGGTAAAGTGACTTACACAGAATACGTTCCAGAAGGTACGAACCATCCGGATTATGAAAAAGCACTTGAAGCTTTAAAAGCACTTTAATTTTTCGGCAACAAAAACATTGACGGAGCCCACTCAGCATTGCTTGAGTGGGTTTCGCTATTAGGAGTTCATCATGGAAAAAATAGAAAATATATTTACTTATTTAGACACACAATCAAGTACTTTAAGTGAAAAGAAAGACATCACTTATTTAGATGGCCTATTGAATGCGTTAACGGGTCTTAGAGAGGGCGAGCAACCGGAATTACTAGCTGATGCCTCAAGAGAAGACATTCGAAAAGCAATTCAGTTAGCGATTTTAAAAGGGATGCATAAAAATGTACAAGCCAATCATCAAATGACACCTGATTCTCTAGGTTTCCTTGTTGGTTATTTTGTAGAACAGTTCCTTGAAACAAAATTAAAATCAGAAGATACAATAGAAATTGCAGATTTAACAATAGGGACAGGTAATTTACTATTAACGGTTATGAACCAATTAGATCGTAATATCCAAGGATATGGTGTAGAGATTGATGACTTATTGATTCAGTTAGCTGCTCTATCTGGTGATTTACAACAACAGCCGATTAATTTATATCGCCAAGATGCATTACAGAATTTAATGTTAGATCCTGTAGATGCGATTGTGAGTGATTTACCAGTAGGTTATTATCCTGATACGGAATTCGCTGAAAACTATGAAATTCACGTAGAAGATGGAATGACCTATGCACATCATATGTTGATTGAACAAGCAGTTAATTATACAAAAGAAGGCGGTTATTTATTCTTCTTAGTTCCAAATAATATTTTTGAATCAGAGCAAGCGCCATTGCTGTACACATATATTCAAAAACACGCATGGATTCAAGCAGTTGTCCAACTGCCAGAAAACTTATTCAAAAAACAAGAATTGGCTAAGAGCTTATTCATCCTTCAGAAAAAATCAGCGGATGGCAAGGCTGTAAAAGATGTTCTTCTTGCAAAAGTACCAAAATTAGATAATATTCAAGGACTTGAATCTTTCTTCGCGCAAGTGCAAAAATGGAAGAAAGAAGAGAAAAAATAATCTTGAGTCAATCTTATGAAAAGTATCAGAACACAGAATTATGGAATAAAGTATGGCAAGCAATTGATGATTTAGTCGAAAACAATGATATTGAGGAACAAACACCTCGAGGTTATATTGTTGGCGCAATTTGCGAAAAGCTAGAGCAATCAACTGTTGAAAAATAAGCGTAAATTGAGTTTTAATTGACTAATAATATCTGAGTATATCAAAAACCCGAATGGCATGAAGTTACACGCCATTCGGGTTTTTTGATAAAGCATAAAAGTTAGGTGAAAATTCATATTAAATCTTCACATACAACTCATGAAGAAATTATTCAGCGGGTGTACGAACAACTAGTACATCGCATTTTGAAGAACGAACAATACTTTCAGATACACTACCGATTAGGAAGCGTTCAACTGCGTTAAGACCTGTTGCACCACATACAATTAAGTCTGCAACTGTTTTAGTAGCTACATCTTTTGTAATCATCGTTTTAGGTGAACCATACTCGATTAAAGTATTAACAGCTTTAACACCAGCTTTGTTAGCGATTTCTTTGTATTCGCCTAATTTTTCTTCAGCGAATCCTTGAGCACGTTCAGCGATTGAGCGATCATATGCTTCAATTGCAGCGAAAGAACGCGTGTCAATGATATTAACTAAGTGTAAAGTTGCGTCGTTACGTTGAGCTACCTCAACAGCTTTGTTAAAAGCGAATTCTGCCTCTGCTGAACCGTCTACTGCTACTAAAATATTATTGTAAGTTGCCATGAATGATTTCCTCCTCTATGTTTCTACAGGTATAGTATAACATTCTTCATATATATGGAAAATCCTTTTTTTTCCTCAAATTAGGATAATTTATGAACTTTTAAAAAAAGGTTGTATAATTTTATATTACAATACCAATAAAAGACAGAAAAATCAGAAATATTAAGTT
>JAGHSJ010000340.1 GCA_018065935.1 Candidatus Kurthia equi | reverse complement strand
CCCTTTAAATGGTTATTCTCTATATCTTTTCAATTAATTTTATTAGCCCAATTACTTTCAGGTCTTTTCTTGACACTTATCTTTTGTTTTTTCAAAAAATTATGTGAATTTATGGTCGAATGAATGGTTTATAACAATCTTATTAAGTGAGAGTCTCCTTATTCTATACACAGTCATAGTGGGTTTGGGTCTCTTGTACTTATTTACTGTTAAAAGAGGAGGTAAGAAAATGTGAAGTTGTTTCAATTATTTATAAAACAAAATCCTTTACTAAATTTCATGATGTTCATCGTCACTTTTTTATTCTTCCTTTCTTTATTTATGCTCGTACTTAATATGAGGGCGACAAATATAGAAAATAGAACAGTAAAGACATTTGAAAATCAACATGTCTACCAAATCTCAGATAATTTATTCGAACAAAGAGAAGTGGATTTTTATCGAGAAAAAGATAGTTTTAAACGGTTGAATGATTTCAATAACGCTTTAATAAATTCGAAGAAATTCATTGTATATACAGCTAGAAATCAGCCAATGGAAGTCATAGATTTTAAGGGAGATGCATTGTTTTCACCAAATTATGAAACTGAATTAGAACAACCGACACCAGTTAGTCGTAACGATCAAGTATACTATACGATTCAAACACTACTCGTAAATCATCAGGTATTGCTGATGAATCATCTTCAATTAACTGAAGGTGAATTATTTACAAAAGAAGCTTATTTGTATGAAGAAAATAAAGTGTTTCCTATTTTTGTTAGGAGCAGACTATCAAGGTGTTTATCAAGTTGGTGAAACACTTCAAATCGCTTATTTTTCACAGGATTTCAATGCGAAAATAGTAGGGTTTCTTGAAAATTTCTTGAAAGAGATGAGAAAATCATGTCGAATAATGAACCTGAAGTAGTTTTAAATAAGTATATGATTATGCCAACTATTTACTTTAAAGAATTATCAAATAAACAAATCGATGGTAGTTACTTAACTCCTATTTTTATAAAAGCGACATTAGACGTCGGTAGGAATAGTCAGTTAGTGACAACATCAGGCCCTTTAGAAATTAGAGAGGACGTAGCAAAAAATATCGAATAAGACCTATTTTTTTGATTTTAATGTAATCGGTGCAGATGGTATCGTCATGGATTCATTATTTAATATGTCAAAAGTAAATCATCTATTCATTGTAACGATTAATATTTTCGTCCTTTTCATCCTATTGATTAGTATTTATTTTTTGCTGAAAATGAAAATCAAGTACAGTCAAATAGCTTATTTGGTGTTGTTGATTAGTGGGTTAGATTATCAAATGATTAAGATGTATTTTTTTAAAGAAATAGCCTCTGTTTTAGGGGGAGCGGTAATGGCTTCCTTCGTAGTCACGCTCATTCTTTCATTCACATTAAATGATTATAGACTCATTATGTACGGCAGTGGGGTTGGGATAATTGTGTACAGCTTATTATTAATTTGTAGTAAGCAACTAATTAATAAAGTATTTAAAAAGGTTGATCTTGTTCAACTATTGAAAAGAGGGTGACTAGATGATTAAACTCAAAAAAATTTCTAAACAGTATAACTCACTTTATGTTTTTAAAGAAATTAATTTCACATGTGATGTGGGAGAAATAGTAGCAATTAAAGGGAGAAGTGGTAGTGGGAAAAGCACATTTTTAAATATTTTAGCAGGACTAGAGAAAGTTAGTTCTGGGACCTATGAGTTAAAGGGGGAGGCATTAGAAAAAAACGTTTAATGAATTAGTAAAAATTCGTGGAGAAAAAATTGGTTATATTTCACAATTCAGCCCGATGATTCAACATATAAGTGTCATTGAAAATATTTATTTACCCCTACTTATTCTTGAACCAAATCAAAAGAAGATAAGTAGCGAAAATCGTCAGAAAATTGAGGAATTAAGTGAACTGTTGGAAATAAAGCATCTTTGGAAAAAAAGATAAATAAGCTTTCTGGTGGAGAAATTCAACGTGTAGGCATTATTAGAGCTTTGTTAGGAAACCCACTACTAATTCTTGCGGATGAGCCAACGGGTTCTTTAGATGAAGAAACAGCAAGGGTTATTATGTTGTTATTTCAAAGTTTGAAAAAGAACGGTGTTACGACGATACTTGCTACCCATAGTGATCAAATTGCGATACATTGTGATAAAGTTTATTTATTGAAAAAAACCGCTCTTGTAGAACAAAAAAAGAAAGAAGACGCATCATAAGAAAGATGGTTTTTAAGATACTAAGTATGATTAGTGTAACGATCGCTACTTTTCTACTCGTGCTACTCATCGTTTTATTCCTCTAATTGTTGGTGTTTTTCTCGGAATCACGTTAGAAGATAAGTATGTAGAAAAAGTTCGTTCAAAACGAAGCTAAAATGTATAAAAAGAAGGAATCGCAATTTTGATGCGATTCCTTCTTTTCGTAGTGTGGTTCTACTGCATTTATAGTTCTTGTACGAGGTTATACCAAGCGACTCCGCCATGCGTAGAGTTAGACAAGCCATGATTGACATAGCCAAGCTGCTCGTAAAATTCGATGAGATGTTCTTTGCATGTAAGGGTAATTCCCATACGTTTATTAGTGATACATAGCTCTTTTAAATGATTTAATAAGAGACGTGCAACACCAGTGCCGCGTGCATGTTTTGCGACGGCAAGTCCTAATACACTTTGATAGCCACCAGTTGTAGGATTCGGTTTGATTTTTTCAAATAAATCATCTGTTATATAAGGTGAATCAATGATTGGTCCATTAATATACCCAATAATTACGCCTTCTTTTTCAGCGACAATAAAACTATCACTTATGTATTCAATGCGTTCGATAAAAGCTTCTTTCGTTGCTGCTTCCTCTGGTGTAAAACCTTCATTTTCAATCACAACAAGCTGTGCTAAGTCGTCTGCCATACCATTTCTTAAATGGATCAATTGTATACCTCCTTATTTCAACTGCTTCTATTATTATACGATGACACAGAAGTATCTTTTAGTTAAAATTTCCATTGCTTCTATTTGGTGTATTATAATGAAGGGAATAGGAGGTGTTTTAGTGGGTAATCAACTACTTAAACGTGTGCGAGAAACACGAGTTTCCATGAGAAAACAACAACTTTATCTAGTGTTTGAGGATTTCGATAAGGAATGTATGCAGTTAACACTCGATAATCGCCGAGAAAAATATGCGAAAATGCTAGAAAGTCCGTTTCGCTTTTTTAGAGGGAGTGCGTATTTATTTTATAGCGATTTAGTGAAAATCCCTTCAATTTTCCATACATCTGATGAACGTCCAATTTGGATTATGGGCGATATGCATATGGATAATTTCGGTGCTTTTGAAAATGAAGCCGGTCAAATTGTTTATGATGTCAATGATTTTGACGAAGGCTATGTTGGCTCATATTTATATGACATTATGCGAATGAGCGTCAGTATTGCTTTATATATGGAGGAACAAAAGTTAAGTAGTAGCACGCAGGAAAAGGCAATCCGCCAATTTGCGACAAGTTATTTGAAGCAGCTTAGACGATTTAAGCAAGGGAAAGATAATCCAGCGACGTTGATGTTCACGAAAGAAAACACGACGGGTCCAATAAAAAAAGTTTTAAAAAAACTCGAAAGTAAGCAGCGAACGAATTTAGTCGAAGATTTAACGCAAATAGATGAGGTGGGAAAAAGAAGTTTTATTTGGACAGAGGAAGTTCAAAAAATAAGCGAGCAGGAGTATACAGATATTCAGGCAACTTTGCCACAGTACGCTATTAAAGATATTGCGATAAAATATGGTTCAGGTACAGCGTCAATCGGCTTAAAGCGTTACTATATTTTAGTAGGTGCAAATGAAGCATGTAAGCAAGAAGACCTTCTATTAGAAATGAAAGAAGTTCGTACCGCAATTCCAGCTTATTTCCTTCATTATAATGAACGATTTTGGAAGCATTATGCACATCAAGGCGCGCGTGTAGTAGGGACGCAAAAGGCGATGCACCATTTAGAAGATCCGTATTTAGCGTATGTGACGATGAATGATACGGAATACTATATTCGTGAACGTTCACCATTCAAGAAAAAAGTGAAGCCTAAAAACTATAAAGCAATTGAAGATTATTATGAAACAACGGAAATTATGGGGAAAGTTGCGGCTAAAATTCATGCAAGAGCGGATAATGATTATTCAGAGTTAATTGAGCATCAAAGTGAAAAAGAAATTTTATCGACAATTGGTGACTATCAAGCTGTCTTTATCGACTTTTTAATCCATAATGCGATGGCATATAAAGACATTGTGAATCAAGATTATCAAGTCTTTAAACAATGGATTGAACGACCAGAGAGTCAATTGAATTCTGCAGAGTAATGAGAAATTAAACCTTTAACAGAGAAGTTTTCTTAAAAATACATCTCCATTTAATGGAGGTGTATTTTTTTGCGAACATTTGTTGAGATGGTTATATATTCCAATTGTAGGGTAAAAGTAATAGAATTAGATAAATCTATTTCTTTTAAAGAAGAAAAATCAACGTATAAAGCTATTTTAGAAAGTGAAGGGCGGAAATTCAATGAAGTTAAGAAGTAAATGGATTACAGGGATATTCATTTTTCTATGTTCTTTCACGATCTCCCCTATTAGCAAAGCAACAGAAGAACTGCATAATTTAGAAAATAACGAGATAAAGGAAAGTAATGCTTCTATATATGAGGATTTTTCGATTAATGAATTACCATTAACAGAGCAATCTACGCAGCAAGAAAAACTTATTCCTTCAGCGACAGAACAAGACGAGAGTAGTAGTTCTGAAGAAACATCGGTCTACTTACAAGAAGTTGGGGAAGTAAAAGAAGTTGCTGAAATAGATTCCGAGCAAAATAAGACAACTGAAGAAATACATACGAAAAGCTACGAATTAGCTAAAAACAGCAAGATAAAAACAAATAAAAAAGAGTCTTTCATTCGTAAATCAGGATATATTATCTGGGATGATAGAAACGATAAGGAAGGTTTTCGCCCAGATGCAGTTGAAATCACCTTGTATCAAAATGATAAAAAATGAAAAACTTGTTTGTTGAAGCTGGAGAAAAAAATGATTGGGCGTATGTATTTGATAATTTACCTAAAGTAGATGCGGAAAATAATCCATATGATTATCAAGTGAATATAGTGAAAATAAGTAAATATTTAGTGTTTGTTGACGGAATGATTATTACACTTACATTAGCAGCTGGTAGTGGAATAAATGAGTTACCTGATCCCCCAATAGAAAAAGTGATGAGAGAAAAATTGATTATTTCAGTGGATGAAAAAGAGGATAAGCCAAAAACAACGAGCAGTAAAGAAAAGCCAAAAACAACGTATACAAACAAAGCAACAAATATAAAGACAAACGAAGAAGTAGCGCCTCAAGTAAATAAGCGTGAAAGTTTACCACAAACAAGTGCTAATTCAGGATTTTTATTTGAATTTCTTGGTGCATTATTTTGTTGCTTAGGTGTAGGGCTCTGTGTTAGAACTATAAAATTTCAGCAGCAAAGTTAATTACTGTCTAAAGAAGATTCGACGTGTATGAAGGCTAGGTAATTGTTTGTTTTAAAGTTACTAGTAAGTAAGTCTATTTGCTTTCTCAATTAATTAGCGTTACACTTCTTAATGGCAATTAACGGGAAAGTACTATTTTTATTTGAAGGACTACCCAACTCTAATATGATGTACTTCATTAACTATTTTTCATAATGATTATGTATTTTAAAGACGCCGATTGTTTTCGGTGTCTTTTTTTTGTTTTAAAATTTAAAAACTAGGTATTTTAAGGGGCAAAATAATGATCTTACAATTAAAAGATATTAGCAAGACTTTTAACACAGATGTCGTGTTATCCAATATTTCGATGAAGGTTGAAGCAGGCGAGCGTGTCGCTATCGTAGGTGTTAATGGCGCTGGTAAATCAACTTTATTAAAAATTATTGCACAGGATTTAGCACATGATGAAGGCGAAATTTTCATTAGTAAATTGACAAAAATGGGCTATTTACGTCAAAATAGTGGCTTGAATTTAGAAAATAATATTTGGGACGAAATCCGTTTAGTATTTACTGAGTTATTAGCATTGGAAGAAAAGCTACATGAAATGGAAGCGAAAATGGGCGATCCTGCGATTATGGACGATGCCGAAGCATACGAAAAACTAATGACGGTTTATTCAGCTAGCTCGGATCGCTTTATGTCTGAAGGTGGCTATGAAATGGAAACAAAAATTCGTGGTATTCTTCATGGGATGGGCTTTGATGACATTCCGAAAGATACAATTATAGGTAATTTGAGTGGGGGACAGCGTACACGTTTAGCACTTGCAAAAATTTTACTACAAGAACCGGATTTACTTATGCTAGATGAACCGACAAACCATTTAGATTTCATTACACTAGCGTGGTTAGAAAATTACTTAAAATCATATCCAGGTACCGTTATTGTCGTATCCCATGACCGTTATTTCCTAGATGCGCTTGTGAATATTGTCTATGAAGTAGAGCGTTCGCATGCGACTCGTTACGTAGGTAACTATTCTAAATATGTAGAGCAAAAAGAAATTGATCGTGAACTATATGAGAAGAAATATGAAATGCAACAAGAGCAAATGAAACAAATGGCGGACTATGTCCAACGCAATATTGCGTCAGCTTCATCATCGAAAAGTGCGAAAAATAAACGAAAACAATTAGAACGTATTGACGTGTTAGAGAAGCCGGTACAAGATTTGAAACGTACACAAATGGCATTCAAAAAAGCCACTTCATCGCATAAAGATGTACTAGAAGTAAAAGATGTCTGTATTTCAATACCAGATGAAGATGGTACGAATCGTCCGCTATTACAAAATATTAATTTCAATATGTTCCGCGACGAAAAAATTGCCATTATTGGACCAAATGGGATTGGGAAATCAACACTTTTCAAAACGATTTTAGGTGAGTTTGCCCATCAATCAGGTACAATTCGTTGGGGTGATGGGGTTACCATTGGTTATTATGACCAAGAACAGGCCAACTTAAACTCGAATAAAACGATTATTGATGAAGTATGGGATGACTTTCCTCAGATTGAAGAAGCTCATGTACGTGCGGTATTAGGGAACTTCTTATTTACAGGCGATGATGTCTTTAAAACAATCAACTCACTAAGTGGTGGAGAAAAGGCACGCGTGGCACTTTCTAAATTAATGCTGAAGAAAACAAATGTCATGGTGATTGATGAACCGACGAACCATTTAGATTTATATAGTAAAAGTATTTTAGAAGATGCATTTGCTAATTTCGATGGCACACTTATCTTCATCTCCCATGACCGTTATTTCGTAAATAAACTAGCAGAAAAAATGTTAGAATTAACACCAACTGGTGCGAAGTTCTATAATGGGAACTTTGATGATTATACAGCTGCGAAAATGGAAAGTGAAAAAGATCTGTTAACTGCACAATAAAACAAGCTAACAACTAAGTTCTTAATTTCAAGCTTAGTTGATTTAAAATTTAATATGAACATAATAAAAAGGAGGAATTGCGCTATATAGCACAATTCCTCCTTTTCTTCTATGAACTGAAAGTAGTAAGAGAAGAGTATTCAATTTTATTATTTGAAACTACTTAATGAAAGTTTAATTCAACTTGGCAGTGGTTCACCTGCACGGTAGGTTTCGTCGATAATTAAAATGGGTTTAATCGTTACACCACTATTGGAATCGGCACTTGCCTCGTTAATTTCATCAAATTTATAAAATTTCACGAGCTTGTCGAAGGCGAATTTACCTTGCTGATGAAATTCAATTAATTTTGGAATCGCGAATTGTGGAATCGAATCGCCAACTTTGGGTTTTAAACCATTAACAACTGTTCCAGCACCTGTTAAAAAACCACAGCCCAATGGACCAATAATACGTAAGTCTGCATCATCAGATACTTTGATTAAATTATTCACATTCGTTACCGTATATGTGGAGAAAGAACTTTGTGAAAAGAAGTTAGAGACAGGTGTCCCATCTGCTTTTTTGAAAACAGGCTGCCGATCTGAACGAACACCACCCATATTTAATGCTGCCCAATCATTACAAGACGACGGATGACCTGTTCGACAGCTTTGACAAGTTCCACAAGAGTTATAAGCCATTACAACTTGGTCGCCAACTTTGAAATTTTTCACGCTACTACCGACTTGTTCAACAATGCCAGCTCCTTCATGTCCTAAAACGGCAGGAAAAGGGGATTCTGCATCCCCTACGCGTAATGCTTCATCGGAATGACAAATACCTGAAGCCACTACTTTTACAACTACTTCATCATGATTAATTTCTTGTAAATCCAATTCTTCAAATTCATAAGGCCCATTCACTTGATTAACAACCGCTGCTTTTACCTTCATCATTTTCATCCGCCTACTAATGGGTTTATTTACATATAGTACATTACTTTATATACACGTTTATCAACAAATGTAAACGCTTACTTTTAGGGGAGAGGATAATCATTTAATTATTCATGCTCATTTATTTTATTTTAGAAGGAAATATCGTACGATAGACAGACAAAGATTATTAAAGGTGTGAGAATATGGAAAACAACTACTATACCGTTGGGCAAATGGCGAAATTGTCCAATTTATCAAATCAGACGCTACGTTATTATGATCAAATTGATTTATTTAAACCAATATTTATAGATGAGCAAACCAATTATCGGTATTATGCGGAATCGCAGCTTTATTTATTGGACTTAATTAAAAGTTTACGTTTTATCGGGACACCACTGGACAAAATAAAAGAAGTACAGCATTTTACCATTGAAGAATTAATTACGTATTTAAATGAACAGGAATTAGCGATTGAGCAACAAATCGCTCGTTTGCAGGAGACACAGCATACCTTACGAAAAACACGTACGCAGATGGAGGAACAATTAGCTATTCCAGTGATGAATGAGGTTTTTGATAAATATGAGCAACAGGAGCGCTTATTATGCTTAGATGTGAAAGATAGTACGCCAGCCTATGTATCCAATGAAGATATGCTTAAATTAACAGAGACGATTGAAAGTGTTGGGAGTGTGCAAACGATTCGTTATGGCGGTCAGTATCCTTTGCAAATGTATCCAACATTAAATGATATACGCTACGAGCAAATTTATATACCTATTTTGACATCTCGCCAATTCTTAGTACAAAGAGATGATATGGAAATAGTAACTATGCCAGAGGGGCGTTATCTTGAAATTGCTTTTCTTTATACAGAAGTTGCCTATATGGAAATGTATGAAAAGCTATGGAACTATATTAAAGTTCATCATATTGACGTCAATCCAAGAGTTTGGGAGTCCATTATGCCAACAAATTTCTCTCCAAAAGAAGAGGAGCAGTTGATGATTGAATTAAAAGTGAAAATTAGGTAAAAATTTCTTGACCTTATAGTTACTATAAGTAAAAAATAAACTACCAAATGCCTTTGTATCAGTGTTTACAAGGCGTTTGGTAGCTTTTTTATTTGTCGAAAATCACATAAAAGTCACATTTATCTTTTGTTCAGTCATTTTCTAATATTTGCGTGAGTTTTTTGTGTAACTTTTCAGATGTTCGTTTTTTCATATTTTTGGTAACGTGTAAATAGACAGCAACTGTTGTCTTATCGTTTTTGTGTCCGACACGCTCTGCAATCTCCAAGAGTGGTACATCGGCTTCAGAGAGCAAACTGACGTGTGTATGACGTAGCATATATGTGTTAGCATCTTTATCAATTTCAGCACGTTTACAAATACTTTTAATCGCAGCATTTAATGTTCTACGTCTAAGGGGTTGACCGTTTGAATTATGCAATGCAAAGTTAGAGTTCTTAAATTTATTATCTTTCTGAAATTGATACATCTCTTTTATTTTATCGATAACGTAATCATCTACTAACACTGAACGATTCGATTGAACTGTTTTTGGGGGAGTTAATGTGTAGTTATCGTAACTTTCAAATTCGAGCGTTTTATTAATTTTAATTTCTTTGTGAACTAAATTAATATCTTTCTTTTGTAGTGCAAGTAATTCGCCTGGACGCATACCAGTGAATGCAAGTGTGTAATAGTAAGCGACTGCCACTTTGTCTTTTAAATTATCTACTTCGTTTAAAAAGCGTTTCAACTCTTGTTTACTGAAGTATTTGTTTTGAATTTCTTCATCATAATCCACTAACTTTGATTTTTTGGGGATAAAAGCATTTGTGACAGGGGACTTGTTAATGATTTCTAAACGTAACCCATACTTAAAGATCATGTTTGCAATGCTATTCATGGCAATTAGAGAGTTGTGGGAATAATGCGTGCTGTATTTATTCAACATATTTTGATACATCGTAGTCGATATATTTTTTACGCGAGCTTTTGCAAAATATTGATTTAACAAACCAATTGAATATTTACGCAATTGTATAGTGGAATTCTTTAAGCCTTTAAATTTCAAAACTTCAATATATTTACCAGCCAATTCTTCGAAAGTAATATCGCTATCAACGAGATTGTTATTTTCTAATTCGTCTAATGCCAATAGTACGCGTTTTTCAGCTTCTTTTTTCGTTTTACCTCGTCTGGTAACTTGTTTACGTTTACCCGTTCTATGATCACGAGGACCGTCAGCTTTAGCAATCCACTTATTCTTCTCTAGTTGTTGGAAATACATAAATTTCACTCCTTAGATGTATTAAATCATATTTTTAGCGAGTGTCGTGGTACACTGCAATGCTAAAAAAATATGTAAAAAACCTCTCATATGAGAGGTAGGTAAAAGATTAATCATTATGTCCGATAACTTGAATAGATTCGGCTTCCATTGTAGGCACAGAGTTACTTCCTCCAATTTTTGTGGTGTAATCCCATTTTTCGTCTAAAGTTCCCCAAACTTCAACAAAATCGCTATCTACAGCATCTGTATTCCCCTCGTAATAAACAGCGATAATATCGTCCCAAAAACCATAACCTTTGTCCGTAAGCTCTACTAAAAGAGTTGTATT